>CANPZK010000006.1 GCA_947588875.1 uncultured Clostridia bacterium | reverse complement strand
TGATATAATTTTAAGTGGAGTTTTAGTCGAATTTGACGATAATTTGTGACTCGTTGAGTAGAATACTCTACGAAAAATACAAATTAAATAATAGTACTTCAACGGTTTATTGATTAAGCTGCAACTATACATATTAACAAATTTATTCAAAAAACGTTTTAGAGAGGCAATAATGAATACGGAGAAAATAAAATCTGAGTCGGCTCAACTTGCTGCAACATTTGGCGCTATCTACATAATTGATAGTTATACGAAAATAAAAAGCAAATGATGTCATTCATGCGCTCAGATTCGATGGAGTAATTAAAATTGATGATATTCTGTTGTTCAGTGATTTAATCCCAAAATCACAAGGCGTTGATGGTAGATTTGTTATGACAGATTTATACTATTTAAAAATAACAAAATAGAACTATTTATTAGTGAATAAAAAGGAACCTCCAAGAATATCGACTAATACTATAATCTTTAATCTATCTAATTATAGCTTTGTTAGAATTACCGGTAATGTTCAACCTTCAAAAGCTTGCGATAGAATAAAAATGATTGATGGGTCTTACCTTTAGACTATCTTTCTTCTTAACAAGGTCGATTACCACGTTCCGTTTTGAAAAAATGGAAGTGAAGCTAAACTGCTTCCTCCTTTTTTAAACCATTTTTTAATTACACAGTTAAAAACGAAAGTATGATTAATAATGATTATTCGTGTTGCAATTCTTTCCGATAACAAAAGAATAGTAAATGAAATCTCAAAGAGCTTAATTGCTTTTTCGGTCAAAAATGATTTTGACAAAAAAGCAATTGAACTCGATATTGCTATATACAAAAACCAAATAGATGAGTTTGTCAACAATTATAAAAATATTGATATTGCATTTATTACATATGAATCTTTAGAAATCGATACTGCGCTTGCTGATAAATTGTTTGTTTTAAACCCCATGTGCTTTCCTGTTCTGGTAGGCTCTCCTAAACAAAAAATCTGCTCTTTCTTAGCTTTAAGGCCGGCAGGACAAGTATCCGAGGAAATAGAGTCTCCGATAATAGCAAAATTATGCCTCTCCTTTGTGAAAGTGATAGCCTCCTCTAACCACGTTTTACAAATCCATACTCGCAAAGGGGATTATTCTATTTCTGTTCAATCAATAGTATTTTGCCAGAGCGATCAAAAATACGTCACTATTGTTACAGACTCAGGAAAGAATTATAGACGAATTGGTACTTTAAATCAATTACAAATAAATTTATCAGATGGATTTATAAGGGTACATCAGAGCTTTTTAGTTAATTTGAAAAAAATAAAATCTGTAGACAAAGTTACTTGGGAAATAGAAACAAACGAAGGATACCATATTCCTGTTAGCAGACCATATCGTCAAAAAGTTCAGGATTATTTCAAAAATTCCTTTTGAAGCGCAATTTATGAACTTAATATAATATCTTTAAGGCTTTGGAGTATGATTGTATTGCTGTAAAGGAGGCGTAATGTTGGACTATATTGAATCTGCGTTTATGGAAGATAAAAGCCATATTACAGACATTAACAGCGAAACGTATGAAATCAATAATGGACTTGATCAAGAGATTAAGGAGTGTGTGACAGAGGATTACACAATAAAGGAATACATTGACGATGACGGTATATATCATTTTAGATTATGTCTTGATTCATATGAAAATGATGAATCAAATTGGGAAGTCTTTGACTACGGTAAAGATTCGGCTTTACTTGACTTAGAGTTTATGCCGGAAGAAATATAACAAACTATATTCAGAAAGGAAGAAGCAAATGTACAAAGATACTATCAATTCACAGGCCAAAGAGATCATTGGCGACATTCTCCGTGAAGGTAAAGTCGGGCGTAGTGCGAAAATATTAGAAATGCTGCCGGAAATTCTTGACAGCGTTGAAATCGATAAACGCCAAATTTTACGATGTTATGAAAAAGATCTGAAAAAGAAGCCGGGTATTTTTGGGGTTAAGTTTGTTAATCCCAATGACGCAGTACGCAGTTTAGGCGCTGAAATTCAAGCGCAAGGCAATGTATCCTCCAACGAAGAACAGGACGTTTTTCTGCGGCTGAATAAAGATATGCTGAGAGTTTCTGTACAAAAGATGACAGATAAACTCAGCGGCTATGAAAAATCCGAAATGTCAAATTTTCGGGATCAGGTTCAAACACAGAATGAAGCAATAAAAGAACTGGATAAAGTCAGCAACAATTTCAATCAGTTAAATGCGGAATACAATAATTTGATAAGCGTTGTGGTACAACGTTCTCAGTATATGCTCTGCGTTGCCGGAAGAGAAAACATCTCCGATAATCTATTTGCAAATCAGATCATCGAACTTTTGGAAGATTTTGACATGAAAGCTGTTTGGAGTGCCGAAAACACGTCTTTTAAAGAATCGCAGCTTTTTACAATTTACAAATGTACCAATGATTCTATTCGCAAAAGTACCCCGGCTATTATTCAAGATGATAAGGTTATAGCAAAAGGAACAAAGTATGTTGTTCAGAGCGATTAATTAACCGATAAAACATATGAAAGGATGAAAAAAATGTCAAATGTTAAAAGGACTTATATCGGATATGATTTAGGCGACGGCGAAACTATAATTAATGTTGCGTCATTACAAGAAGACGCGGTTCGCAAATCTATCGGTACTCTTATCAAAGATGTTTCCATGCCTGATACCAACAATGCCGGACAAGCTATTCCCACTGTATTTGGGTACAATCAAAACAATGAAGTTGTTTTTGCTTCTACAATCTTGATTGATCCCGAAGAAGTAAGAGATATTCACGTAAACTTTAAACGCAGACCAAACGACCTTTTGGCAAAGGATATAACTGACGAGCGCAAAGTAGAAATAATGTGTGCGCTTGCAAACGGTTGGGAAAACGCAGAAAAGTATTCAGAACTCTGCACTTCAAAAATGTTGGAATTCAAAGATTCTGTGACAAGCTTTACAAACGCTGTTTTTGAATATCCTCAATTGAAAAAGGTTCTTCGTGATGAAGCAAGCGATAGTGATGAAATAGTATTCTGTGTCGGACATCCTACACGATGGAACGATTTTGATGTTGCTGTATATGAAGCGATTCTTCAAACATCAATACTTGGGAAAGGCTCTTATGAAGGAAAAAAATCTTCCATGGTTTTAGCTGCTGAATCGAGAGCTGCATTCCTTTATGTCAAAGACAAGGCCGAAGCTTCTGTATTACCAAAAGGAACCAGCGCATTATTGATTGATGTTGGTTCATCTACTATTGACATTACCGCTATGGCGTCAGATTCCCGTAATAATCAGCACAACTCCGGAAACAATTATCTCGGCGCCAGATTCTTTGACTTTGCTATCTTGGAAAAATACATAAGCAAACTTAAACGCGACGAAGAAGACTATCGAGTATATGAAAGCACATTAAAAATGAATCCTCAGACGAATCAAGCTTTGGCGCTGGCTTGCAGAACCGCTAAAGAAAAAACATTTAGTGTTGCTGCTCATAAATCTATTATTCAGCTTATTGATTTGCCTCCAGAAAGAGTCACTCTTTCCGATATTGAAGAAATTGCGGCTAAAACCCCTGTATCCGATATTTTGAGAACATACTTTGATATTCCGGAAAATGAACTTGCCGCTATGGGTAAAAAAACATGGAACGAATTATTCCGAGAGTTTTTACTCAATGTAAAGGCAGAGTTGAAGGCAAAGAATATTAAAATCGGAAGAATCATTTTAACCGGAAGCGCTTCGAAAATGTCATTTGTTCCCGGTATTATTTCGGATATATTTAAAGAAGTATCACAGGAAAATCTTCTGAATGATGTTGATCCCGCTAAAACCATTTCTAAGGGACTTGCATTAGTAGGACCTTCTAACGAAAAATCAAAAGGATTCCAAAACGACATTGAGAAATTAATCGAAAATGAAGTTCCTGCCATTATCGAAAAGGATGTTACTAAGCTTGCCGATCCACTCAGCGGTGTAATAAAAGATGAGATTTACAATATAGCTTACCGTCGTATTCATGAATGGAAAAGCGGCAAATTCAAGACACTGAACGATATGACAGCACAAATCAAAAACGATTGTTCGGAATCCAGTTTAAACGCGGCCCTCAGAAACAACAAAGAATATAATCGTGTTATCAAAAACTGGACAGTTGATGTTATTGGTAAGGATATAGCAGTTAAGCTAAAAGATATTTGTGATAAGTACGGCGTACAAAATCTTAGTGTAGATAATCTGAATGTAATGAAGGTTTCTACAGTTACAATAGATGGTGTAACGTTTGATCCTACCAAAGATATAGCGAACGCGATAGCGGCTATTCTTTCTGTAGTAGCCGGTGTCATAACAACGATTGTTTTACCGTATGTACTCGGAATTATCGTTGTTATTATATCTCTGTTTTCAGAAAGTCTTGCTATATGGCTGTTAGGAATTCTGCTTGCTATCCCCGGTTATGGTTGGGCCATCCTATTAGGTGTTGCTGGTATCGCAGTAGTAACTGCAGCGGCTAAGGGAGGAAAAGAAGCAAAAGCTTCACTTGCAAAAAAAATTCAGAAAATAAATCTTCCGCAATGGGTGAGAAATCGTATGACTGATGAAAAGACTAAAGCCGAATTAGATAAAGCAAATATTAAAGCAGAAATTAAGGAATCCCTCCTTAAGCCCGAAACAAAAAAGAAAATCACATCGTCTATTTCCGACGCTCTTTCTACACAAATCAGGAGACGTACCGACGATATTAAGTACGTAATAGAAAGTAAATAACATGACATCATTGTCCCGCAATTAAATAAGTCTTAATTGCGGGACAATTCTTAGAAAGTGAAACACTATGGAAATTGAAATATTCTATGATTCGGTTATCCCTCAAACGATAGTAATTATTGATGGAAAAATTTTAAATGATAAGGACATTTACGGCTTTTTATATCCCGTAAAAAACCATCTTCTTCAAACATGGCTGCAACCGCAAGGTTCATGGAAAGGTATCAGCTTTGCGTTAGACGAGCTGCTGCGCGGAGATCATGCGGATTTAGTCTTTTGCGGAAGAAAAGTCGATTATATAGATTTCTCAAACGCACTTTCTAATAATTCAAACGTCAGCCTTAAATACCATGAATGGAATTGTGAGCAAGTACATAGAGATATTTTTTGTGAGATAGACGCACTTATCAGTAAAGCCGCTAAAGACGAAAAGTATACTTTGGATGGAGTTCGGGAAAAAACAGGAGAAGAATTATTCCCCGAGTTTTTTTCTGAACAAAAAATTATTCTATCACAAAAAACTCCTGATTGGATGACTGTTATAAAAAACGAAAAAGATTTCCAACAAGCCGACAAGGAACAAGGCGTCTGCTGCTTTGTTGAAGTTTCCTATCTGGACTCTTATGAAAAATTACAACGTTTAGAGTATCTGTCAAGATCTATGCGCCGCAGCGTAGATATGATAGTTTGTTGTGTGCCTGAAGAATCAAAAAGAGAAGATTTCGAACGGTATGCCGGACAGTTTTCCGGATATGAGTATCACTTTGTTGGCGCAAATACAGAAAAAACCAAGAAAGAGCTTTTAGCCAAGTATGGAAACTCCTTTAAACTACGTTTTGAAAGAGAAAAGTATCAATTAATAATTTACCGGTTTGTTGAACTGATGAACCAAAAAACGCAATTAAAACAGAGTATAAAAAGATTTGAAATAGAAAATAGTATAAAAAATGTTAGAGAAATGGAACGTGATCGTACTAAACTACGATGGATAGCTCGTAAAAAGAATTATGTTGATAAAATGCAGGACTTAATCAATAACGGAATCCGCAGAGAAATAGAGAAAATGAGAGGAAAGCTATGAGTAATCAGATTAGTGCTATAGATTCTAAAACAGAAACATTGCTTAATTGGGCAGAAAGTATCATTCAACAAACTCATTACGAGGTTTTAGATTCGTTAATTCCCCGCCCCCTTAATGAAAGCGCAATAAGTATTCCTTCTTCTGAGGTTACTTGCTTATACAGAATTACCGAGTTGGTATTCAAACGAAATGAAGGAAATCTGGGAAGATTAACAACCGTTCTTAATTCCCTTTATACCTGCGGCGCCTCTGCTTTATTGCTTTTGCAAAACAGAAATGGTAAATGCGAACTTTATTTAGGAGCGGTAAATAAACAGCGATATGATAACCCTAATTATATAAATACTATACGCGATGTTCTTCGCTCCGGAATTGAAGGTAATTTTCCCGGCACGGAGCTTACTGAAATCGTCTCACGCTCTGACATCAACGATAAAATAGAACAATGCCTGAACAACGGCTTTGACTCTCAATGCGTTACTGCCATTTCTTGTGTTGCCAGCGATGTCGAAAGCGAGAGAGCACAAGGAATTGAAACATTGCTTGAAGCCGTAGGTGATAAGGATTTCTCTATTTTGGTTCTTGCAGATCCAATTGATAGCGAAAGCATGAAAGGAATTCGCTTGGGATATGAAAATCTGTATACTCAACTTTCTTCCAACAGCGAAATGTCAATATCCGTTCAAACAGGCAGAAGTACTACCATATCGGAAGGGCTGTCCGACAATTTCAGTCGGACTGTAAGTGATAGCATTTCTTTGACGCAGAGTCATACAGTAAATTCCGGTTGGAGTAAAAGCACCTCTCAGAATCAAGGGGATAAATCAGCAAAGGCTAAACTAACTAAATCCGGAGCTGTCGGAGCCGGTTTGCTTGCTGCTAAAGTCGGTGCGAATGCTGCCGCAGGAGCAATTAACCCGTTTTTTGCTATGAGTGCTGTAAATAATCTTTTTGGCAGTACATCTCAATCCGGTGAAAGCGAAACCCAAAGCGGAGGAACAAGCGATCAGGCAGGTCAGCAAGCAACCCAAGGCACCGGAACAACAGTTGGAAAAACCATTAACAAAGGAAAAGCAACGGCAAAAACAAAAGGGTTTTCGGTTCAATCTACATCAAAAAACCGTCATATTATCGAATTGATGAATCGGGTAGAATGGTATTTGAATTGGCTAAATCGTTTCGAAAACTATGGAATGTTCAACTGCTGTACCTATGTGATCTCGTCCAGCGCCAGCGTCAATTTGATGGTTGCCAGTCAGTATCAAGCTCTTATGCAGGGAAAGCGAGATATGAATCAGCCGGTATCTATAAACACTTGGACGGCTGAAAACGGAGTGAATGATATTAAGGACGCTTTGATTCATATGTCTCATCCAATTATTGACTGTATTGATATCGACGAAGGCGTCAGCCCGGCTATGATACTCAGCAGTAAAGAACTCTCGAGACACTTTGCTTTACCTAATCGTTCTGTAGTAGGCTTAACGGTTATGGAATATGCTCATTTTGGCAGAGAAGTTGTGCGAAAAACTCCGCTCAATATGCAGAAAGTTATTCGTATAGGTTCAATCTCTCATATGGGAAAAGCAATTAAGAAACAACCGGTTTTGCTCGATCTGCAAAGTATGGCGGCTCATACGTTTGTTTCAGGTACTAATGGATCGGGTAAATCAAATACTATATTTAAAATCCTAGACGAAATGATGAAAGCTTCAATTCCTTTTATGGTAATTGAACCCGCAAAAGGCGAATACAAAAATGTTTTCGGGCATCGGCCTAACGTCAAAGTTTACGGCACAAATAAGAAAAAAACCGAATTATTAAAACTAAATCCTTTTTGGTTTAATGATGACGTTGATATTCTTGAACACATAGATATGATCCTGCAAGTGTTCAATGCAAGCTGGTCAATGTCTGCTGCCATGCCGGCCGTACTTAAAGCCGCAATAGAGAATGCTTATATCGAGTGTGGATGGAATTTAAAAACTTCAAAATGCGAAGGAGATATAAAAATATATCCCACTGTAAGCGACGTTCTATCTCAATTTAATAAAAAAATGAAATCGACAGCTTTTTCAGAAGAAGTAAAGGGCAATTACGTCGGGGCTTTATCAACAAGAATGGAATCATTGTGCAATGGTATATACGGCGAGATATTTGGCGGAAATAACCTGAGCGACGATGAATTATTCAACAGTAATGTTATTGTCGATCTCAGCCGCGTCGGTTCAGAAGAAACAAAATCCATGATAATGGGTATGTTAATTATTAGGCTTTCTGAGTACCGTATGACTTCAAATGCAATGAATCATCCATTAAAACATGTTACTGTTTTGGAAGAAGCTCACCATTTATTAAGAAAAACATCTTTTTCTCAAAGTAACGAGGGTACAAATCTGGTCGGAAAATCTGTTGAGATGCTTTCAACCTCTATTGCTGAAATGCGCTCCTTTGGAGAAGGCTTTATAATTGTCGATCAGTCGCCGGGTTTATTGGATTCGTCAGTAATAAGAAACACAAATACAAAAATTGTTTTACGACTCCCTGATGGTTCTGATCGGGAAGTTGTTGGAAATACTATGGGATTAACGCAGGAACAAATATTTGAAATATCTAGATTAAATACTGGTGTTTGTGTGATTTATCAAAAGGATTGGCTGGAAGCCGTTTGCTGTCAAGTCGAACAGGTAAAACTAGTTGAAAAAGTGTATGTTCAACCTGTAAATGACACATATGAAACCAGTCAAAAATTAGAGATCATTAAGATGCTGATTGCTCCTTTTGTAAAAGGCAAACAAAAATCCAGCAATGAACAGAAGAATAAAATTATTGAAGATATAGGTTTATCCGGCTTATTAAAACGAGACATTATAAGAATGATAAATAATCCTGCCCCTAATTTTGAAAATATAGGCAGTATCGTCAATAGCATATTAGATGATACGCTTTCTAAGCCACACAGCTTGACCGAGCAGAGTGTAAATCTGTGGTTTAAAGATATGTTGAAAAAGCAGCCTTATTGTGAGGCAGGAGAGATTTACGCTTCTATCATTATTAGGGCCAGAATTAGCGCTTACATGAAAGCTGACTCGGAATGGAAGCAAGTATTTGAAATACTCGACGCGGACAATCCAGTGAGAAATATGGCACTTTTAAAAGCGCGCGGACTAGCATTTAAAAAAATCTGTCCTCTGTTTTGCAAAAGCTGTTTAATAGAATCAGAAGCACTAAACGAAGCTTATAAATTACTAATAAACGTCGGCGATGAAGACCGAGAGCTTGCTGATAGATTGAAACTGGCAATTCAAAAAGACATTGTACGCGATAAACTTGAATTGGAACCCTATGCTTCACTCGCTTGGAAATATCTCGGAGAGGAAACCACTTGGAAGAAGGTCTATCCCTACATTCTGGATAAAAATGCAAATAGCTTTCAATCCATAATTCTTAACGAATTAAGAAAAACAGTTATTACTGACACTGAAACAGAATTGTCAATTATTAGTCTGTTTTTACAAAAACGTGGCAGTGATATGGCGGTCAAGTCGTTTTATCATATGTGGTTCAAGAGCGTTTATTACCAAAAACAGAAATCAGATGTCAAAAAATGAAGTTTATCATCAAAATAATAATAACAAAGTTATAATAACCCTACAATATTGAAGCAAAAGCTTTAGAAAGGACAGGAAAAGAAAATGATGTTTGATGAAGGAATATTTGACAATACTGAAACAACGACAGAGCTGACTCACGAAGGAACTTACGAAGGAACTCACGAAGGAACTTACGAAGGAACCCACGAAGGAACCCACGAAGGAACTTACGAAGGAACTTACGAAGGAACCCACGAAGGAACCCACGAAGGCACTTACGAAGGCACTTACGAAGGAACCTATGAAGGAACTCATGAAGGAACTTACGAAGGCACTTACGAAGGCGCCCACGAAGGAACCCATGAAGGAACTTACGAAGGCACTCACGAAGGAAATTACGAAGGCACTTACGAAGGAACCCATGAAGGAACTCACGAAGGCGCCATTGAGCTGCCTTATGATAACACGTACGAGGGCACAACCGAGATGCGCACTGCCAATTATGAGTATACCGTTCTTGAACCGGCGATATATGATATAGATGGTATGGGAGAAATTATCGTTACCGGTGACCCCTATGAGCTGGCAGACGAATTAGATGATTGTCAGGGTGATAACATCTACAACTTTGGCGGAGATTGTGGTTTGGTATCAGTAGCTAATATCTTGACAATTTCCGGTATGGAGATTTCAGAAGATGATATTGTTGGACGTGCCATCGAGCTTGGAATGTGTGACTATTCCATTTTTAATGCTCCCGAGGAAAATGGCGGAACAACGGCTCTTAATCGTGCGGAATTATTGAAATCTTATGGAATTGATTGTACAATCACAGAAGATAAGGAGGATAAAGGTAGCCTGGAATATCTTGCGGAAATGGTTGAAAACGGACATGGTGTTAATATTTCTATTAATGCCGGATATGCTTGGAATGAACCTTCTGCTGTCGGAGACGGGTTAAGCAATCACAGTATAATTGTTACCGGAACGGCAAGAGATCCCGAAACAGGCGAATTAAAGGGTTTATATGTCTGTGATAGCGGACTCACCGACAGAGAAAGCGGTTCAATCCTTTTGACAGTTGATGAACTTCAGGATTGTTATGTCAATGTACCCGGAACAGCCGCAATTATTACCAATGATGATATTCGATAATTCAACAAACAAAGACAGATATTTGTTTAATGAAAGGACGAAGTATAATGATGAATAAAAATAACAGCTTAGTCAATAAGGTCAAAATGCTTTATGGAGAAAACATTTCTTTCTCATTTCCTGTGCCTGCTACAGAGAATGGCATGAAAGTTGAAAAGTATTTTGTATACAGAATGTCGTTTGAAAAGAATAAGACGCGCCCATTTGCTATAGTAATTACGGCGGTTGCAGATGGCACAATACTTGAGATCGTAAATTCTCACTTCTGCGATTTTGTAGATACTTCCGAATATCCCTTTGAGAAAAAAATCAGTTATGAACTTTCCGACGACAGTCTTACCGCAAGACAAATGAAGGATCTCATCGAAAGGGCAAACTGTCTTTATTATACGGTTCGCGAGCTTTTCTTTCAAAAAGAACTCTCAGAAAATAACAAGGCCATCGTTGTTGAATATAAGTCTATCGTTGACAGAATAACTCCGCCCTCGTTGATTCCTTTCTATAACGCTTTGAATCCTTCATATGTATCATGGCTGAATTCTGTTGGTTAACGGGATAACAAATTAACAGAGAGGTAAATAATAATGAACGACTGTTTTTCTAACAATCTGATGTTCGGTGCAATAGCCGGTGATATTGCAGGATCAATCTACGAGTTTTCTAATATTGATTATTGCCTTTCTCCCGAAAACCTGATTAGTGAAACATGTGGATTTACTGACGATACAGTAATGACTTGTGCTGTAGCCGAAGGATTAAGTAATGCACTTTCAAAGATTGGTGATAATGAGATAACAAGCAATGCCTACGACGATTTAATATCAACGGAACTTGTAAAATCATTAGTGAAATTTGGCAGAAAATATGAAGAAATCGGATATGGTCCTTCGTTTTGCCAATGGATTTGGTCAGACGATCATTCACCCTATAACAGCTGGGGAAACGGATCTGCCATGAGAGCTTCTTATGCTGGATGGGTATCAAAGACTCTTCAAGAGGCAGAACACCTTGCAATGTTGACTGCTGCAGTTACACATAATCATCCCGAGGGAATCAAAGGAGCTGTTGCTGTAGCAGGATGCATCTTCATCCTTCGTAACAAAGGGAACAAAGAAGATATAGTTGAATATATTAAAAATTTCTATTCAATAAATTTCACTCTTGACGAAATAAGACCGTCATATGCTTTTGATGTAAGTTGTCAAGGATCGGTTCCCCAGGCAATAGAAGCTTTTTTGGAAAGCGATAGTTTTGAAGATGTTATTTCAAAAGCAATATCCATCGGCGGTGATAGCGATACGATTGCTGCGATTGCTGGGAGTATTGCAGAAGCCTATTACCCAATGTTAAATATAACAAGAGAGAAAATTCTTTCAAAATTGGACAACACATTGAAATCCGTTTTAGATAATGCGATTGCTTTTGCCAGAAAAAGAACCAATATTAATAATTAATTCTATTATCAAATATATGTGTTAAAAACAGTTCTGAAGGATCCGTTTCTGAAAAAATCTTTTCCGAAGAACCTAATGTCGAAGAATCATCAGTATAAGCTCTAAAAAATACTGATGCACATGTAATAATCGTTTTAAAATGTATTCGGAAAGCGGAGATTAAACTCTCAACTTTCCGAATAATTGTATCGTACTTATTAAACGTGAAGTTAATAATAGAGATGATAAACAAACTCGAAGGGGTATGAGAATGAAGATAGCATCAGAAAGAAGCAAAAATTCAATATTATTATGAAAGAAGAGAATATGAATGACGGAAAAATTCAAAAGTGTTTTCAAAAACGAAAAACCGATCATAGGCATGTTACACCTGTTAGGAGATACTCCGAAGGGAGTTGTTGAGAACGCGATCAAGGAAACGGAAATGATGACAAAACACGGTGTAGCGGCTGTATTGGTTGAGAATTATTTTGGAAGCGTCGAGGATATGGAAAATGTGCTTGCCGTTCTGCAAAAGGATTATCCTGACGTCGTATACGGCGTAAATGTGCTTGGTGATGTTGAAAAAGCGTACAAGCTCGCTGAATACTATAGCGCTAAGTTTATCCAGGTGGATTCCATTTGCGGACATCTGATTCCACAAATAGAGCGCAGTTACTTTGAGCGTATCGATGCACTGCGTGAGAAGTGTGATGCGCTGCTGCTCGGCGGCGTTCGGTTCAAATATCAGCCCGTCTGTTCCGGCAGAGCTCTTGAAGAGGATCTCAATATTGGAAAGCAGCATTGTGATGTGATCGTAGTAACCGGCGCAGGCACAGGCATTTCCACAGAACTTGATAAGATCAAAGAGTTTCGCAGCGTACTCGGGGAGTTTCCTCTGATTGTCGGCGCAGGTATGAAAGATACCACGGTTGCCGAACAGCTTAGCTGCTCCGATGGCGGTATCGTCGGCAGCTTTTTCAAGGAAAACGGCAAATGCTACGGTTATATGGATGAGAAAAGAATTGAAAAGTTTATGAATGCAGCCTGCCTTAGTGATTAAGGCTCCACCATATAAACGCCAATCGAGAATGTATTGGCACGACTACAAAAAGAAGCGAGTTGAGTAAATATAGGGATTTCCCCTCAGAAAACATTCACGTTATATTGTCGGTATTCAGAAATGTATGTGATTCGGACGAATACCAAGTCGCCTATTGTATTGTTGACGGGATGGGACTATTTATTCTTCAGTAAGCGAGAGTTATTCACTTGAAGAATTAAAAGATTACTTTCGTAAGCTGTTAGATGCTGAACAAATTGAACATAATCTTGATTTGCTAAAGGAAACCGTGAAGTCTGTTTCAAGATTAACTAAACTGATTTAATATGAAGAATAATTAACGCAATCTTTAGATTAGACAATGAGAGACTTTCGACTTTCATTTAAATTTACAATACATTTTATTAGGAGGTAACTTATGAGCAATTATAAAAAGGATACAAATTGTCCGTCATCTGTTTCTCGAACTCCAGATGATGTATCGAGTTTTAGAATGCAGTACATACCTTTTTATGCCTGCTATGCAGAAAGCCTCAGAGATTGTCAATGGAAGGAGCTGTTCCATATATGAAGGAGCTAAGGAATAACCACAAAACATATGATGTGGATAAAGTTGTTGATATTTATTCGAACGGCACATGGGAAGAATCGGAACTAAGTAATTTTTGCACATCAAATTTTTATTTTGATGGGGTTTTATGTGTTTCGATGGAAGGCTTTATTCAAGCCTTAAAGACACCTGATCAAAATGAACAGATACGCATTTGCGGATTAAAAGGCAATCAGGCTAAAAGAGCAGGTCAGACAGTTCCAAACTTTGACGGAGAACATCTTTTTTGGAAAGGTGAAACAATTAATCGCTTTTCAGAGGAGTATCATACGCTTGTACGTAGAGCATATCATGCAAGGTTTGAACAGGATGAAGATTTCAGAAATGCATTGAAAACAAGTATGCACAAGAACTTAATACATACGATTGGGAACAACGATCCGAAAATTACCATTCTGACTACAGATGAATTTATCGGTTTCTTGCGTGAACTTCAAAATGAGTTGTAGCGTAAATTCCAAGTTATATCAATATTGAGTTCGCGTGAGTTGGTAATAGTTTAGTTTTGAAACTGCCGTTGATTATGAAACGGTGAATAATGAGCTGTATATACTAAGCGTGCCGACAGATACCATAACGTTTCTATGATTGCAGGCTTTTTTCAAACGAGAAGCTGAAAGCCTATATCTATGAAACACGGAAATATGTACTTCCGCTGTTAAGAAAGGTAAAGCAAAAGTATCCCGACAAAGCAGATATTCTCTTTGTGCTGAAATATCATACTTATCAGCGTTGTGGATGCCATTGATTATAATACATTAAGACCTGTGAAAACTCACAATAATACCAAAAATGAAAGGAAAAAAGGATATGAAAAAGAATCTGACAGAACTTGTTTTTATTCTTGATCGCTCGGGGTCGATGGGCGGCTTGGAAGCGGATACAATCGGCGGTTTTAATTCTATGATTGAGAAACAGCAGAAAGAGGAAGGTGAGGCGGTTGTAACTACTGTCCTGTTTGATAACAAAATCGAGACCATACATGATCGAGCAGATCTAAAGACAATCAATCGTATGACTGATAAAGAATACTTTGTGCGCGGTATGACGGCACTTCTGGACGCCGTCGGCTCAACGATCCAGCGTATCAGCCATGTACATAAGGTTATTGGGGAAGATAACATTCCCGAGCATACGGTTTTTGTGATAACAACAGACGGTTTGGAAAACGCCAGCAAAAAATATGGTGCTGAAAGCGTTAAAAAGATGATTGAAGAGAAACAGGAAAAAGACCATTGGGAATTTCTCTTCCTCGGTGCAAATATCGACGCGATCAAGACTGCCGGTCATCTCGGAATCCATGCAAACAGGGCGGCCAACTATCACTCTGACAGCGTAGGAACACAGTTGAATTATGAAGTGATGAGCGATACCATCGGAGCCTTCCGCAGACATGAAGCTGTAGGTGATGAATGGAAGAAGCGCATTGATGACGATTATAATAAGAGAAAGTAATGAATCTGTCTTTTAATTTGGATAACGCTTGTGCTTGCGGATTTTATTATTCTGCCGTAAACGGGATGCTGACTGATTATTTGCCTATGTGGACACGTTAAATGGGGAGAATTATTGGAAAAACAAAATGACTATTTTGATTGAGAGCTTTTTGAAGTGATAAACGGTAAATCAATAAAAGCAAAATAACGGCGTTGCTTCGCCGCCTTTGCCCTGCGTTGGCTTTTTGATGATAAGTCGGGGAAGTATCCGAAATCGAATAAAGGCTAAAATCGGGCGGCTTGCGGCGAAAATTAAAAATCAAAGCCGCGGCAGCTTTGGCGTTTTTACAAGCGCAGAAAATGGAGCAGGATAAGGGCGCATCCGTGCAGGTACGGATGCGCCTAATTGCGCCGCACGACAACGCCGTGACTTCCTCGCTTTAATCTTCCGCGATATCTCTGCAATATTCCCTTTGCCAAAGCAAAAGGGGATTCGTAAAATATAGAGTTGTATTAAGCGCCTTTAAAAGACTTGATTTTGCTCCCGTTCTCTGCCGCAGGCGACATAAAGCTAAAATATAGCATTTCTAATTATTGCTGATTTTAATTTGATATGATATACTTTAATAAACAGTTAAAACCGAGGTGGCAAAATGTATTATTCATATGTTATGGGAATAGACTCCTCTATTAACGATTTGAAAAACAAAGGTTTCATTATTCAAATTTTGCTGTAACGCGGATTATGACAGCGGATATTAAAAATTTATTTTGAAAAATATATCAGAGAAGCGAGGTATATAAATTGGGTAGAATAAAAAAATTGATTTTAGCAACGGCGCTTTGTTTAACATTAGCTTTATGCGGTTGCGCTGATAATATGAATTCTGTATATGGAATTTTTGCCGGAGTGGATTCAACTGCAAACATTGATGAATTCAATATTTGCAAAGAAGTAGACAATGTATATATTAATTTGGAGAAGGCTTTTTATGATGGCGTTTCCTTATATATCCAATTGATGATAAAAGGGTATGACGTAGAAACAGATAAACCCGCTCAGCTTGAAAATATCAATGAAGATAGCTTGTGCTTTTCAGTCGATTCGTTCTATATATCGGATGGAAACGGTACTGTTACAGATGGCTTTAATGGTATTAATGATACATACGAAAAACACAATTATCTTTCTAATTATAATTCAGAGCCCGATGGGGGTAATTTGCTGTTGCCGTTTGAAAATATAGATATTGATGACGGCTCACTTTATACGCTTGGACTACATCTTGAGGGAGTAAAGGATGATATTGTTTTTGAAAATCTCAAATTTAGCAATAATGAATTTAAAGAGATAGATATAGATGAAGATAATCGTTTCGATGTGCTCGACGCGGAATGTCATGTAAGAAAAATCATATATACTAAAGCCAGAACTATTATTGACGTTCAATGGAAAATAAGTGATATGAAAAGGTTTAATGAAGAATACTTGAATAATTATTCAAATAATTATCAGGTGTATTTTTCCTCCGGCGATTTTGAAGAGTTTTTTTATTTGGACCCGCTGACCTCACCGTATTTTGACAATACATCGAGTGAAGAAAAAACGATTGATTGTAGATATGTTTTTAATACGGTTAGTGATATAGATGATATCATATGTATTAAAGAATACCACAAGGTAAATGGAGAGCCGAAGGATATGCCGACAAAGACTATATTTAGCTTTAATTCTAAATAGCTTGCAGCGCAATCAAATTAAGGAAAAGCAGGGGTTTTCATGGGCAGGAAATATACTTCAAAAGAAATTAAAGGCTTGATTAATAAACACAATGAAAATCTTAAAATGCTTGAGGCTTCATCTTTGCTGCCGAATCATTTAAAAAGCCAAATTC
The DNA here is from genome assembly GCA_947588875.1 of uncultured Clostridia bacterium. GTDB lineage: Bacteria > Bacillota > Clostridia > Oscillospirales > Acutalibacteraceae > UBA7067. Next base: position 17,192 of record CANPZK010000006.1, on the reverse strand, counting down.
AAGCATACATAAATGATTTGTACTGCGCCGGCGTTTTTGCAAGCGATGTTATGTGTTCGCTGAACGGAAGGGAGTCGGAGCAAAAGGGGCGAATAGGGGAGCTTATCAAGCTCCTTTACATTTTAAAAAGGGCGAACGGGCAGTCTTACGTCTGTCAAAATATCCTTCTCAACAATAGGGATAGAATTGCGGGCATGATAAAGGAGGCGTCCAAGGGCGCGAGCGCGATTGCCTGGCTCTTTGCCTCGTCGAGGAAAAAGCAAAGCTCGGAAAACGCTTATGAACAATTACTAAAGGAGGCGGACGGAAGCGAATACTGGACAGCCTCAAAGGAAATCCTTTCTCGCATTGCCGAGAACGGCAACGCTGCTGCGGCGGAAGCGTGGAACGATTTTAAGCTCAATGTCAAAGAGTATCGGGAGTTGCTGAAACAAAGTGTTCCGACTAATTCCATACCCTCGGAGCTTATAAAAGATTTGGCGTACCTTATCGGCAGCTTTAAAGGCATAGAGTCGGAGCTTGAAAAAAGGGCTGCCGAAGTCGAGGCGATTAAAAGTAACGTAAAAACCGCCGCCGAGCAAATGGCTATGACAGCCGCCTGGGATATTCTTAAAACCATACCTGTTGAAGAAATTAACAGGGACAAAAAAGGCTTCAGAGTAAAGGCTCTCCGCGACGCAGGATATAACACAATGGCAGACGTGTATGCCGCGTCTGCGTATCAGCTGGAGGCGGTTTATGGCATAAGCGAGGACGCATCACATTCAATAAAAGAGATTGCTCAAAATTTTGCCCTTGAAGCGGGACGCAATGTGAAAATAAAAATAAGCGCGGATAACAGGACAAAGGAAGCGACGAACCTGGTCGCGGAGCTATTCAGGTACAAACAATACATAAAAGCGGCGGAGGCGCTGAATAAATTCAATTCCGACTACAATCAAAGCGTAAACGCCGCGATTTCCGACTTGCAGTCGGTCGGCAGCGGCATATATTGGACATTCTTTGATGATAACAAAAAAGAGAGCGTAAAAAGCTCGTTTTCTTATTTGAGCCGTGAAATCAACGGGGATTACAGAAACAGATTCGCCGCAATAGACGAAATGTTCAGAAAAGCCGGAGGCTTCATTGTCGGGAACGCGTGGAATGATTTTGAGAACGACCCGATCTCGTACTTCAATCTTCTTGAAGAAATTGTGCCGGGCGCGCTGGGAAACGACGACAAGCTTTATGGACTGCCCGAGGATTTGGCGAGAGAAATTCAGGAAGAAAAATTTTTCCCGGACGGCTTAAACTGTGAACTGCGCAGGTATCAGGAGTGGGGAGTTAAATATATTCTCCACCAGGAGCGCGTATTGCTCGGAGATGAAATGGGTCTCGGAAAAACCGTTCAGGCAATCGCGGCGATGGTTTCGCTCAAAAATACGGGCGCAAGTCATTTTATTGTGGTTTGCCCGGCAAGCGTTCTCCCGAACTGGTGCAAGGAGATTGCAGTAAAGAGTAAGCTGAGCGTGACAAAGGTGCACGGAGCTGACAGAGAACGGGCGATAAAATCGTGGCTTGAAACCGGCGGAGTTGCGGTTACAACATATGAAACAACCGGAACGCTCCAATTCGATGAGGGCTTTAAATTTGACCTCCTGGTGGTGGACGAAGCTCACTTTATAAAAAACATAAACGCGGCTCGTTCCCAAAACGTGCGAAAGCTCGCCGCATATACCGAAAGATTGCTTTTTATGACGGGAACAGCCCTTGAAAACAAGGTCGATGAGATGATCTCGCTTATTGATGTTTTGCAGCCGAGCGTGGCAAACAATATTCGAAATATCGCGTTTATGTCGGCAGCTCCGCAATTCAGAGAGAAAATCGCGGGCGTTTATTATCGCAGAAAAAGGGAAGACGTTCTCACAGAGCTTCCCGATCTTATCGAGAGCAGGGAATGGTGCAGAATGTCCGAGGAGGAAACTCAAATTTACGAGCGGGAGGTTCTCTCTAAAAACTTCATGGGAACCAGAAGACTTTCATGGAACGTCGAAAATCTGGAGCGCTCCTGCAAGGCGCGCAGAATGATGGAAATCGTTGACGAGGCGGAAAACGAGGGGAGAAAGGTTCTGATTTTTTCCTTTTTCATTGACACTATTCGTAAGGTGCATGAGTATTTGGGCGACCGCTGCTGTGAGCCGATTAACGGTTCAATACAACCTCAAAGGCGGCAGGAGATAATAGATCAATTCAATGATACTCCCGAGAAAACGGTTTTATGCGCTCAAATCCAATCCGGCGGAACGGGCTTAAACATACAAGTCGCAAGCGTTGTTATAATTTGCGAACCGCAGTTCAAGCCGTCCATAGAGAATCAGGCGATATCCCGCGCATACAGAATGGGACAGGCGCGCAACGTTCTTGTCTATCGCTTGCTGTGCGAAGATACCATAGACGAGAAAATCACAAATCTATTGGGGGAAAAGCAAGCGATATTTGACGCCTTTGCCGATAAATCGGTTGCCGCCGAAAATACCGAAAATAGTGAAAATACCGAAAAGGAAGTCGATGAAACCACCTTCGGTAAAATTATGGAAGAGGAAATCGAGCGCATCAAAGCAAAAGACGGAGCGACTTTTTCCGAAGCTAAGGAGCTGCCCGCGCTCAAAGCCGCCGAGCCTGAAAATAAAGCTCAAGCACAAGGCGAAAGTGCAGACGGCGGGTTTAAACCAAAATCAGCTTTGACAACCTCTGAAGAATACGCCGCCGAATTATCAATGGACTATGACCGGCTGGTAAAGCATTTGCTTCAAAAATACGGAAAGGCGAAAGGCGATTATTTTTTGACCGAAAAATGTGCAACCAGAAATAAAAATATCACACGAACAAGCGAAGGCCTTTATTGCCACCATATTGACGAGGACAAGGCAATTATGCTCTCAGAGGACCGTCATGCAAAAGAGAATCCGTTTCAGTATCAAAAAGCGGATAGATTGGTTTATTGTAATATTCTTGAGCACCTTATTCTCCACATAAAAATTGTTGAGGCGCCCAAAAGCGAGAATGCCAACAGCGGAGAAATACAAGGAATCGGAGGAGCTTTATGTTTCATCACAAAGCAAATCAACGACTATTACGACGGCTATAATTTCAAACGACAACATATAATTACAGCCATGAGTTTTATAAAAGACAATTTCAGTGATTATATTAAAATACTTAAATATCTCTGGAATGTTATCGAGCAGGATAGATTGCTTTCAAGCATTATAAGAAAAGAACATCTGGCAATTGGATGGTATGGAAATATTGTAAATAAGGTTTACAGATTACTTTAATATTGTATGTAACATAAAAAGCCCTCGCCGATTTGAGTATGATCGGCGAGGGCTTTTAAATAACTATACTATTTATAGCATTAGAAAAAAACACGCTCCGCATCTGAACAAACGAAAAAATTGTTTTAAGCTTCTGTGAAGATGAAAAGCAAATCAAAATGAAGAGAACATCGCCGCCGAATTATCAAAGGACTATGACTGGCTCGTAAAGCGCTTGCTTTAAAAATACGGGAGGGCGATTATTTTCAGGGGTGATAAAGTATTCTGGTGCATTGTGAGTTAAAAAATCTCGCATGGCTTTTATATCCCAATTTCAAGTTTATTTCTTGGGTGCTTGGCAGAAAGAATATTTTTCTGTTTGTTAATGCTCGTATGCGTGTAAATCTGTGTTGTTGTAATAGAACTATGACCCAGCATTTGTTGAATGTATCTTATGTCAACATCCTCTTCAAGCAGGAGAGTTGCAAAAGAATGGCGGAACATATGCGGCGTAATATGAATATAAATACCTGCGTTCTTCGAGTAAGTATTTATCATATTGCGAACAGATTGCTCCGAAAGTCTGTTGCACAATCTGTTGATAAAGAAATAGTTGTAATTCTTAAGTTCAAAATCAAATTCTTTGCGATATTTGTCGAGAAGATTTTGAACATTTTGATTGCAAATCTGAATCAGACGTTCTTTGGAGCCCTTGCCGTAGATTTTAATTATGTAGTCGTTAAAATTGATTTGCCCTGTTGTAAGCGAACAGAGCTCTGATATTCTCATTCCGGTGGCAAAAAGTAATTCTAGTATGAGAACATTCCTTAATGCTGTTTTATGAGCATAATATGTGGTTTGCTTGTTATATTCCGAGTAAGCATAACTCATAATCTTTTCTATTGTTTTCAGAGGAATAGTCTTTGGAAGAAGAAAAGGTTCCTTGTATTTTATTTGGATTTTGTGAAAAGGATTGATATCTATAATTTCTTCAATCTCAAGAAAGTGAAAAAAGGCTTTCAGAGAAGCAATTTTGCGTTTTACGCTTTTAGGCTTGAAATTTGAATGCATAAGCTCAATGAATTTCTCAATAGATTTTTTGTCGTTCCAATCAAGAGAATAGTCCGATAAAAAGACGGCATATTGTTTTAAATCGATTGAATAGGACTTGATTGTTTTAGTGTCAAGATTTTTTCTGGCAGTACAAAAATGAAGATATTCCTCTGCAAGCTTAATTAAAGCTTTCGAATTTGTTTCCATTGCATATCTCTCCCTTAATTTAATAAGAAAATTATGCAACTTCGCAGGGGAAAAGTCTATTAAAATAAAGCTGAATAGTATGTATTTGAAAAACTATATTATCCGCGCGAAAATATAAACACTGTATTATTGGCTAAAGTACATAAAAATATATATTTATTTTTTGTAAATGAAATTACAAAAAGAGATTGCAAACTTTGTCGCTTTGTGATATAATATTCACAATTAAAGGAGACTAGCAATTATACTTTGTTTGCGGGCAGTGTATAGAGAGATAAAAATAATGTTTTTTAAATAAAATAAAAGACTCAAATTTATAGCGATTAAGTAAGACTACTGTATCTGATGCTTCCGTCTTTTCCTCCGTTCTGTAACGTGTGTGACTTTTACCCCATATAGCACTCCATCATAGCTTAGTGTTGGTGTATTAATTAATTATTCCGAAGAGCTTTATTTCCTCTTCCTCACATACATCCTTTCATTTCGTTTTGGGCTTTCTTTGTCTTACTCGAAGCTGTAAATTAATTAATATACTAATTTGCCTTAGCTATTACTTGCGGCTGTTCTTCCACTGCCATTACAGAAGCTTCATTGGTTATTCCGCTACTCTCATTTCGATAAATCTGTGTTCTCTTGGTTTCCGGATATAACGCAGATGAATTATAATCTAAAGTCAGACAATTTTCCGCTTGCTATTAAATATATTGAAAACGAAGACAAATTTACCATTATCAGTAGCAATTTTAGAATAGTAAATAGAATATTTTATTATTTTGAAAATATAAACTAAGATTGCTCGATTTTCAAGAAAAGGAGAGTTTATATAATGTTAGAAACAGAATTAAAAAAGTTATCAAAAATTGAAAAATCAAGGAGAAAACGACCAAAAGTTAGAAGGATTCTTGATGAAATAGGAGATTTTTGTGATAAAGTATTCATTGTAAATTATATTATTCTACTTGTTCTTTCTGCACTTTTAATTGGTGTACCAACTTTCATGGTTTTTTTATCCTTTCCTGAAGATATTCGTGTATGGATTACGTCAATTTTTGGCGGAATTTTATCTATTATTGTTATGCCGCTGTTTATTGATTATATAAAATATAAACAAAAAATAAATGACGAATTATATGAAAATAATAAACCATTATATGAAATGTTAAGTGATATATTAGTCAAGTTGCTGGCGGAAGAATACAGTACTCATAAAGAAGACGTACATGCTGAACTGAATACTAGCGAAAAACAAAATAAAATTATATATCCGTTAAAGAAGTTTATTTGCGAAAATTACGAGAAAATGTGCAATACATTTCCGGTGAGCTTAATATGGGATATTGTTGATGTATACGATGAATGTTTAAATGATATTACAAAATATAGTAATATTCGGGCTAAAGTCAGGAAATGTTTTTGTAATATGAGAAGAGATGCGGGTGCAAAAGGTTCATTTTATATTAATCAGTGTGTAATAAAGATGCTTTGTTCCGATAATAACAAAATAGATAAAATATATAAGTAATAATTTAATATGTCTTTGTTAAGTGCCGACAGGTTTACAGCTTTTAATGCTGTTAACTGTCGGCATTATTTTTTGCTCCTTTTGCATTGAAAGCAAAATGGCAAAATAATTTATAGTGTGTATAGAAAGAGAAATCCTTCGATGAAAGATACAAAAATGCGTGGATTTATAACAAAACATCGGCTTGCCGTGATTAAAAAACAAATCGCGGCAAGCCTTTAATACTTGCCGCGACGTGGCTGGGCTAGCCGGATTCGAACCAGCGAATAACGGAGTCAAAGTCCGTTGCCTTACCGCTTGGCGATAGCCCAGTATATAAAATTGTCAGCTTTAAAAATATGAGGGAAGGGATAGACCCGTTCCCTCATATTATGGTGACCCATCGGAGATTCGAACTCCGGACACCTTGATTAAAAGTCAAGTGCTCTGCCAACTGAGCTAATGAGTCATATGGGGTGGATAGTCGGATTCGAACCGACGGTCTCCAGTGCCACAAACTGGCGCTTTAACCAACTAAGCTATACCCACCGTATTGCAATATAAAAAGCATTGAGAGAAGCGATGAAACCGGATAGCGTTTTCCTCAGTCCCTCGGACTCTCAGCCCCCTCAGCGCCTTTAGTATTATATCTGTTTTGGGTAGGATTGTCAATACCTTTTTGCTATTTTGTTTCGGATTGGAAGAACTATTCGGTAATTTCTATCTGATTGCCCTCGGGGTCGAGAACAACGCTTTCGTAATACCCGTCGCCGGTCACCCTCGGATTGCTCAATACGGTGTACCCGTCGGCGAGCAGGCGCGCGCTCAGAGCGTCGACTGTTTTTCTGCCGCCCGCGCTGAACGCAATATGGATAAAGCCCGTCCTGTTTATATCTCCGCGGCAGTCCTCAAGGCTCCTTCCGCTCATCAATTCAAGTCTTTCTCCGCCGTCGAAGTATAAAAAATACGACTCAAAGCCTGTTTTATCGTTCAAATATTTTTCTCCCGATTCGGCGGAGAAGTATTTTTCAAAGAAAGCCCTTTCCCTTTCAAGATTTTTCACATACAAAGCGGTATGCTCGATTTTCATCTCACGTCAGCCCTTTCTCAGCCTCAGTATCTCGTCGAGGAGCCTGTTCGCGCAGTCGAATTTGCTCATCAGCTCAAGCTCCAGCTCGCTGTTCTCCGTTATAATAGTCAGCACGTTTGTGTCGCCCGAAAAGCCCGCGCCCTCCACCTTGACGTTGTTTCCCACTATCATGTCAAGATTTTTGCGCTCGAGCTTTTTCCTCGCGTTTTCAGCCATATTCTCGGTTTCCATCGCAAAGCCGCAGATAAACTGCCCGTCGCGCTTGTGCTCGCCCAAATATTTAAGAATGTCCTTTGTGCGCCTGAGAGCCAAAGTAAGCCCTCCGTCGTCCTTCTTTATTTTTTTATCGCTTACGCTTTCGGGGGTGAAGTCCGCGACCGCCGCCGCCTTGACGATTATGTCCTGCTCATCGGAGACGGAGGTCATCGCGTTAAACATATCCTCGGCGGTAGTTATCTTTATCGTCCTGACAAACGGAACCGGCTCAAGCGAGCATTGACCGCTCACGAGGGTGACCTCGGCTCCCCTCAGCATAGCCGCCCTTGCAACGGCATAGCCCATCTTGCCGGAGGAGCGGTTCGTGACATAGCGCACAGGGTCTATTGGCTCGATAGTCGGTCCCGCGCTTACAAGCAGCTTTATTCCGAGCATATCCTTTTCAAAGGCGAGCTCGCGCTCGATATATTGATAAAGCGACGCAGGCTCCGGCATTTTTCCCTTGCCCACGCTCCTGCAAGCGAGGAAGCCCGTGTCCGGCTCGATTATAGTATACCCGTAAGCGCGCAGTTTTTCCAAATTATTCTGCACAATGGGATTGTTGTACATATTGGAGTTCATCGCCGGAGCTATCGCGACAGGACAGGTGCAAGCCATAACGGTGGTCGTCAGCATATCGTCTGCTATCCCGTTTGCGAGCTTGCCTATCACGTTTGCCGTCGCGGGAGCTATAAGCACATAATCGGCTCTGTCGGCAAGCGATATATGCTTTATCTCCATCGGGTGATTGCGGTCGAACGTGTCTACTATACATTTATTCGAGGTTATAGCCTCAAAGGTGTTTTCGGTTATGAAGTTAGTCGCGTTTTGGGTCATAACGACGTGGACGTCGCAGTCCTGCTTTATAAGCATACTCGCAAGATTGGGTATCTTGTACGCCGCGATTCCGCCGGTAACTCCCAAAATAACAGTTTTGTTTTTTAACATTTCAAAGCTCCTTTTTTTATTTGGCTTGCAGCCTAAGACCGCCCTTTTGCCTTGCCAAAGCTATAATTTTATTTTTTGCGGGCTTGCCTCCTCCGAGGGCGCTCTCGCTCGCCGCAGTCAAGCTGCAAAGCAGCTTGACTGCTACTTGATATTTTTTTATTTGCAGGGGGAACCGGCGTTCCCCCTGCACCCCCGCCTTTTCGAATAAAGTTTTATTTGCAATTTGCTCATTATATATTATTATAGCAACCGAAGGGTAAAAATGTAAAGAAAAACCTTGCCTTTTTCACCGCGATAGTGCATAATAGAAGAGCTAAAATTGCATTGTATCTTAAGTCAGAAATGACAGGAACAGTAGCAGGAGGAATTTAATATGACAAACACAAGCAGGAAATCCACGGAGATAGCTCAGCTTGCGCTTTTCAGCGCGCTGATAATAATGCTGGCGTTCATTCCGGGAATCGGTTACATCCCGCTGGGAGTAACACGAGCAACTATCATTCATGTGCCGGTAATAATCGGTTCAATAGTGCTGGGACCGAAAATGGGAGCAATACTCGGCGGGGTGTTCGGGCTGACAAGCCTTATAAACAACACGATAGCGCCGACGGTGACCTCGTTCGTCTTTACCCCGTTTTACGACGGCGCGGGTCTGGGAGGCAATCCGCTCAGCCTGATAATATGCTTCGTTCCGAGAATACTTATCGGAGTAACGCCGTATTTCGCCTTTAAGGGGCTTATGAGGCTATTCGGGAAAATCAAGGGCAAGGAGACGATCTCTCTCGTTATAGCGGGCATATGCGGAGCTATGACGAACACGATACTCGTTATGAGTATGATATACCTCTTTTTCGGAGAAAGCTATGCCGCGGCAAAGGAGATACCATACGACGCGCTTTTGGGAGTTATACTCGGAATAGTTGGGGTGAACGGCGTGCTTGAAGCCATAACGGCGGCGGTGCTCGCCTGCGTTATCTGCAAGGTGCTTTTTCAGATACAAAAAAGGACGAAGGCATGACGGCTCAAAGCCCATGCGCGAATGAGCAAAATATAAAATAACAAAAGGCAATATGAGAACAATATAATTTTAGCAAAGAATTACGGTATGCCGACGCGGATATAAGACGCTCAAAGCGTCCCGCGCCGGCATATCCAAATGAGGGTGACCATATGATTTTGGCTCTTGATACGGGAAATACAAACATTGTGCTCGGCTGTATCGACGACAACAACGATATAGTTTTTGAGGCGAGGGTGGCGACCGACCACGGAAAAACAGAATACCAGTATGCCGCCGAATTTAAGAGTATGCTTGAAATAGCGAGCATAGACACAAAAAGCATAACAGGAGCGATAATGTCCTCGGTCGTTCCGCCGCTTGTTATAATACTGAAAAAGGCGGTGAGCTTTATAACGGGCGTCGAGCCGCTCGTAGTTGGCCCGGGCGTAAAGACGGGGCTTAATATAATGATAGACAATCCGGCGCAGCTCGGAAGCGACCAGGTGGTAGACGCGATAGCGGCGCTTTCGGAATACGAGCCGCCGCTGATTATTTTCGATATGGGAACGGCGACCACGGTATCGGTAATAGACAAAAATAAGAACTATCTCGGAGGAATGATAATACCGGGAGTGAAAATTTCACAGGACAGCCTAACCTCAAGGACGTCGCAGCTTCCGAAAATAAGCATAGAAGCGCCTAAAAGGATAATCGGCAAAAACACGATAGACTGCATGAAAAGCGGCGCGATATACGGCAGCGCGGCAATGGTGGACGGAGTTATCGAGAGAGTCGAGCAGGAGCTTGGGGAAAAGGCCACGGTCATAGCGACCGGCGGGCTTTCCGGCAGCATAATTCCGTTTTGCAGGCGTAATATTGTAATAGACGATCATTTGCTCGTAAAGGGACTGAAAATCATTTACGACAAAAATGCGTGAGGAAAACGGGGCGCGGCAGGTGAGGCTCCCGCCCCGAAATAATAGCTTTAAAGGCAGGGGAAAATATGGATTTTATTGAGTTGTTAAAGGTGATTTTTCAGGGAGTCGTCGAGGGAATAACCGAATGGCTCCCAATCAGCAGTACGGGACATATGCTGTTGGTCGACGAATTTATGACGATGAATATGACGCAGGAATTTAAGGATTTGTTTTTCGTCGTTATTCAGTTCGGAGCAATACTTGCGGTCATACTTATTTTTTGGAAACAGCTTTGGCCGCTGAAGCTTGAAAAATTAAAATATTCCGAATCGCGCTCGCTCACGGTGGACCGCGGAATAATCAGTATGTGGGGCAAGGTCATAGTCGGCTGTCTGCCGGCGGCTGTGCTCGGCTTTCTGTTCGACGACGTTATAACCGAATACCTCTACTCGCCATATGTGATAGCGGCTATGCTCATAATATACGGAGCCGCGTTTATAGCCATTGAAATATATAACAAAAAGAGAGAGCCGAGGATAAATTCAATAGCGGAGATTACATATCAAAGCGTTATAATAATCGGAATATTCCAGGCCCTCGCGATGATACCCGGCACGTCGCGCTCCGGAGCGACGATAGTCGGAGCGCTGCTGATAGGAATATCGAGAACGACGGCGGCGGAATACACGTTCTTTTTGGCGGTGCCGACGATGCTCGGCGCAAGCGCGTTCAAGCTGCTGAAATACTTTGTAAAAACGGGCTTCGGCTTTTCTGCGGCGGAGCTTATATCTCTCGCGGTGGGTATGGCGGTCGCGTTTGTCGTTTCCGTGTTTGTAATAAAGTTCCTTATGAGCTACATCAAAAAGCACGATTTCAAGGTGTTCGGCTGGTACAGGATAGCGCTCGGCGCGGTTATCCTCTGTCTTATGCCGTTGATTGCGCATTAAAATCATATTATAAGTTATTATAAGCTGAGGCGGCTTTGTGTTCGGCATACGTTTTGTGCCGTGCGCAAAGCCGCTTTTTATTGGTATTTCGTCGAAAATAGAATAAAAAAGATATAACTTGCGAATGAGAATATATCGGTTGACAATTTAATATAAAAATATTACAATAAAGAGGTGTTTGATACAATGGTTTGACAAGGTGATCATATGGGGTTTAAAGATGAGTTTGTCGAAATAATCAAGAATACAACGGTATATAATCTTTCTAAAATTACGGGAGTCGAAAGGACAAAGCTGCAAAGAATAAAAAAGGGAGAGCGCCTGCCGAATGATGAGGAGCTTGAAAAAATATGCGGCGCGCTGAGCCTTACGGAGGATAAAAGAAATAAGCTGATAAACGCGCGGCGCATCGAGCTGATAGGCGAGGACAGGTACAACAGCAGGCGGCTGTCCATGCGGTTTATCGCGGATATTTCCGAGATATTCAGAAACACGCGCACGGAGGACGCGGCTTTGGACGATAAATACGGGGACGTGCCGGACGGCAAGGTCGTCGTTCGGGACGGCAAGGAATCCTCGGCGGAGCTGATAAGCTCGGCGCTTTATTCCGAGCTGCGTCGGGGCAGCGGAATAAAAATATATTCGGACGCGCTGGACACAAGTCTGTTCGACTTAATAGCGCGGGTGCTCGGGAGAGCGCGGGGCAGAATCGAACATTTAATTACGTTTATACCGTCAAATGGAGTCTATGAGCCTTATTGCCGGAACATCACGGCTATAAAGAAAATATATTCCCTGTTCCTCGATAATAAGGAGTATTGCCCAAGGTATATGTACTCGCCCGTCGGCAGTCAGGCGCTGTTTCCTTACAGCATAATAACGGACAGGTACTACATTATTATGTCGGAGGGAATAGACAACGCGATTTTGATTAGCGACAGCGGCGTGGCAAATTGCGTGAGAGAATTTTTTGCACAGCGCTGGAGCGGTTCAAGACAATTTATACAAAACGCCGAGAGCATAGTTGATTATATCAAGCTCTACCACCACGGCGATCTTATTGAAACAAAGGAGAATACGGTGGTATATTCCCTCGAGCCGGAGCCGGCGCTCACAGCGTTTTTGACAAAGGGCATGGTCGAGAACGTGCTGAACAGTGATTATCGGGACGCAGAGGCGATACTCGGGCGCATATTCAACTCATTGTTCAGCAGATATTTTAAAGCAAAGAAAAAAATCATCTTTTCCGAGGCGGGAATAGACGGATTTCTGCAAACAGGCATAATATCGGAGCTGCCGGAGGGGATATGCAAGCCGTTTAAGCCTAACGACCGCCGGAGGATAATGAACAGGCTTATAACGGCGGCAAAGGAGAGAAAAAACTTTTTCCCGATGCTCGCCAAGCCGGACAAGCTGAAATTCGGCGAAAACATACGCTTTTACGGCGGAGAGGACGGAAGCGGAGTGTTCCTGCTTTTGGCGAGGGAAAAGACCTCAATGTCGCTTATGGCGCTCAACGAGAGCGGGCTTTCGGCTCCGTTCTGCGATTTTATGCAGAGCCTTGAGGAGAACGACTGCGTTTACACCGTTGATGAAACTATCGCGATACTTGAAAATAAAATGAAAATGATTTAACGACCGCTGTAAAAACGACTGTCGCCGCAAATTCGTGTAACCGAAATTGCGGCGATTTTTAAAGCCGTTTACGGGGTGACGCACGGTGAGAATAATAAGCCGTTAAAATCCGGCGGGCAAAAAATAAAAAAGAGCATTTTTAAGAATATGGAAAAATATTACTGTGCAGTTTTTTCTGCACATATTGAGTTTTCTCTTTCAATGTAGTAAATTAATGAAGGAAGGAAAAAGAATATTCTTTACGCGCAATTTAATAGTTTTGATAACTCTTTAGACTTATAATTGCGTTACGATATAGTATTTATAATAAGCCCATCATTATCCTTATAAAACAGCCTGCGGTTTACAGATTAAGCCGCAGGCTGTTTAAAATTCAGACGTATTTTAAATCGGAGCAGGTTTAATTGTTTTCACGATAGAGCGACCTCAAAAGCCTGATTTCCTCGGCGTAGCCGTCAAGCTCGTTGGGTGTTTCAAGATAAAACGGGAGGGAGCGGAGGCGGTCGTCGTTTATGAGCCTTTCAAAAGCGTCAAGCCCTATCGCGCCCTTGCCGATTCTTTGGTGCCTGTCCTTGCGGCAGCCGAGAAAATTCATGCTGTCGTTCAGGTGAACGGCTCTGAGCCGCTCCAGACCTATCGTTTTGTCAAACTCCTCAAGCACTCCGTCGAGGTCGTTTACTATGTCGTATCCCGCGTCAAATACGTGACAGGTGTCAAGGCATACGCCGAGCTTATTTTTTAGCTCGGTATTTTTTATTATTTCGGCTATCTCCTCAAAATTTCCTCCGACCTCGCTGCCCTTGCCCGCCATCGTTTCGAGCAGAACGGTCGTGCGCATATCCTCGCGCAGAACGCGGTTGAGCAGCTCGGAGATCATCTCAATGCCCTTTGCCGCGCCCTGACCGACATGGCTGCCCGGGTGAAAGTTGTAAAGATTTCCCGGGAAAAGCTCCATTCTCTTTAAATCGTCGGTCATGGCTTCAAAGGCGAACTCGCGTGTGCGTTCGTTGTCCGAGCAGGGATTGAGAGTGTACGGCGCGTGCGCGAGTATCACCCCGAAATCGTTATCCCGCATTATTGCCTTCAGCTTCTCCGCGTCGTCCGCGTCAATTTCCTTCGCCCTTCCGCCGCGCGGGTTCCTTGTGAAAAACTGAAATGTATTCGCCCCTATCTCCAGAGCCTGCCTTCCCATAGCGGCAAAGCCTTTGGATACCGAAAGATGACAGCCTATTATCAATGCGCTCATTCCTTTAATAAAAATTTGTAGATATTATAGCATAAAATGCGCGGCGGCTCAAATGGGCGCGTTCATATCCGATTTTCGTCCGACGCGTTGCCGCGCGAGGGGAGGAGAGAGTTATATCTTTTCAGCATGACGAACGCGACGACGCTTACAGCCGCCTCGCAAACGGTCAGCGAGAGCCACACGCCGTACATTTTAAACAGGAAAGCGAGCAGCAGCGACAGCGGCACAACAAGCGCAACGCCGCGCAAAATTGATATTAAAAGGCTGATTTTTGGGCGGTCGCTCGAGGAGAAATATGAGGCGCAGAGAATATTTATTCCCGAGAAGAATATTGAGGTGAAATAAATTCTGAAGCCGCTGACGGCAAGGCCCGCAAGCCGAGGGTCGTTTTCGCCGTTAAAGACCGAAACTATCTCAGGAGTGAAAATAAAGGAGATAATATAAAACGCGCAGGAGAATATCAGGACTGATATAAGTCCGTATTTGAGCGCTTTGTCAGCTTCGCCGCGCCTGCCTTGACCGTAGAGGCGGCTTATTATCGGCTGCGAGCCCTGCGCTATGCCGGTGAAAATAGATATTACAACAAGGGAGATGTTGGCTATAACGCCGTAGGCGGCTACCCCGACGTCGCCCTCAAGGCGCAGAATTATCACATTAAAGATAAACATAACCACGCCGGACGACAGCTCGTTTATAAACGAGGCGGCGCCGAGCCTGCAAATATCGACTGCCGAGCTGAGGTTTAGCTTAGATTTTTTGAGCCGCAGGCGGTTGCCCCTGCCGAAGAAGTGCGAGGAGAGGATAAGAAGGCTCACGACCGGCGCGAACCCCGTGGCGAGAGCCGCTCCGGTAACGCCCATCTTAAGTGGAAATATAAATATATAGTCGAATATGACGTTTGTAAGAGTGCCGCACATCATCGCCGTCATGGCAAGGCGCGGCGCGTGGTCGTTCCTGACAAAGCAGGAGATTATATCGTTTGCTATGAACATAGGGGAAAACAGCAGGAGTATTTGAAGGTATGACCTTGTCATCTCAAAGACCTCGCCGTCCGCGCCGAGAAGCGAGGCTATGAAGGGGGAGAGGATAAGGCCGCAGAGAAAATAGGCGGCCGAAAAAAGCGCGCCGACTCTCAGGGAGCGCGTGAATATCACCTTAGAATTTGACAAGGCGAATCTCGTCGCGCCGCCGACGCCCGTCATAAGCCCCGTTCCGCTTATTATGCTGTAAACGGGAATGGCGAGGTTGAGAGCGGTCAGACCGTTTGCGCCCGCGCCCTGAGCGACGAAGAAGGTGTCGGCGAGTATATAAAACGACAGCCCGAGCATACTCACGACGTTGAGCGAAACGTATTTTGAAAATTCCCTTAAAACCGACTGATTTTCCATACTTTCCTCCAAACGGAAATTAAAGCGCCGAAATCCTCCGCCTTCTTAGACCTAACGGCAGAGGTATCGACGCTTTCCCGCTTCATATCGACTCAAACCCCGCGAACACTATCTTGTTGCCGTGCTCTTCAATGATTTTGCATAAATCCGAAAAGGCAAGCCATATAGTCGCCGTGTTGTCGTTGGGGTGAACTCCGACGGAACCGGCGCTTTTAAGCTCCTCGTCAAACACCGCTGTAACGCTTTTGCTCTCGTCGTTGAGTATTCCGAGAGGGGAAACGCAGCCCGGCTCGACTCCGAGATATTTGCTCAGTCGCTGCTGTGAGGCAAAGCTGAATCTGTCGCTGCCGATTTGAGCCGCAAGAGCCTTTAAATCTACCCTTTTGTTTTCGGGAACGGTCACGAGAAAATGATTTTTGCCCTTTGCGTCGCGCAGAAACAGATTTTTGCAGACAAGACCCCTCTTTGTTATGCCGAGCCTGTCCATATCATCAATCGTATAAACGGCTTCGTGCTCCATTTTATCATATGAAATTCCCTTTTCGGTTAGAAGAGAATATATTTCGTCCTTGCCGAAGAAAGTCATAAAATCACCTCGAAAATCATTTTCTTTATTATAATGCAGGGAGGAGAATTTTACAACAAAATATCTTTAATAAAAAATGGCTCGCGCGGGATTACATAAACGCGTATCATTTTAGAAAAATTCAAATAAAATATTATGAGGTGATTATTTTGTATTACGATGTGTTTCAAAGACCGTATGCGCGCGCGGTGCTCGAGGGCGACAGCAATAATAAAAAGCTGCGCGGGAGAGTGACGTTTTATGACGGCGGCGACGGTATAGTGGTGAACGTGAAAATCAACAATCTGCCCTATACCGAGTCGGAGTGCTGCGGCACTTTTATGGGATTTCATCTTCACGAGGGCTCGGAGTGCAGCGGAGATGAAAAGGACGAGTTCGCAAACGCGAAAATGCACTACAATCCGCACAACTGTATTCATATCTCGCACGCTGGAGATTTTCCTCCGCTTATGAATTGCAGGGGATATGCCTACGCGGAATTTTTCACCGACAGAATGAAGCCCGAGGAGGTCATAGGTAAAACCGTGGTTGTACATTCAAACTATGACGATTTCACTACCCAGCCGTCAGGCGGCAGCGGCAAGAAGATAGCCTGCGGAGTGGTGAAGAAGATGGGAATGTGACGGGGCGGCACGCGGCGCTGTGCTGTTTACCGCGACGGGCTTAAGGCGGGGTATGACTTCGGGCGGCGACCGGCAAATTTTCGCCTCCGGCGAAAATTTGCGGAAAACGCGGCGGGGGGCGCATTTCGCTTCCCGAGGGAAGATCCCCCGGCCCCGCCGCGTTTTCGGCTTCCCCGCGCAGCGGGGAAGCGGTCGCCGCCCTAAATCCCGCTACAACCCCGAGCGGCTGAGCGCCGCTACACGGTGAGCTTTTCCTTCATAATAGCCATTATCTTTTTCTCGCGTCGGCTCACCTGAACCTGAGTCATGTTAAGCTCCGCCGCAGTCTGGCTCTGAGTCTTGTTCTTAAAGTATCGGAGCCTTATCAAACGGCGGTCGTTTTCGGAAAGCTCGCTTATCGCCTGCCGCAGCGAGAGTATCTCCGTCAGCCTTTCGTCCTGAGGCTCGACAGGCAAATCTATCTCCCTGCCGCCGTCCTCGTCGCCTCCGGACAGAGAAAG
>CANPZK010000005.1 GCA_947588875.1 uncultured Clostridia bacterium | reverse complement strand
GAACCCCCGGCGAGGGTTCCCCACCGAAAAACAGTCCACCGGACTGTTTTTCGCCCCTCCTGCGCTTTGAAACGCAAGGGATTTCGCAGTCTGCGGACTGCGACAAGGGGCGCTGCCCCCTTGACCCCTGCCGCCTTTTGGAAAAAGGCGGGCGAAAACTTTTATTTTTATCCTGTCAAAATAAGGTTTAGCAACAAGCAAAAGCGCCCGATGCGATCTGTCGGGCGCTCGGATTATATATGGGCGCGCAAAAATTGCCCATCTTCCCCGCGTCCGCCCACAAAATACAGAAAAAACCTCTCAAAAACTTGACCTTGAGCCGCTATCATACTATAATGATAGTTAAAAGCCTGAGAATAATCCGATAGTAAAATCGTGCGGATAACTCTCGGAGCTTAAATGCTTGTGAATTGAAACGGAGTGACGGAAACAATGATAAGCGGAGCCGAAATAATGGTAAAATGTCTGGAAAGCGAAGGCGTATCCGTCATCTTCGGCTATCCGGGCGCGGCAATATGCCCGTTTTACGACCGCCTTTTGGACTCGAGCATAAAGCATATACTCGTTCGTCAGGAGCAGAACGCCGTCCACGCGGCGAGCGGATACGCCCGCTCGAGCGGAAAGCCCGGAGTATGCGTTGCGACCTCCGGCCCCGGAGCTACGAATATGATAACCGGCATAGCCACCGCGTACACCGACTCTATCCCTATCATAGCGATAACCGGACAGGTCAGGAGCGACCTTTTGGGGCGCGACGTATTCCAGGAGGCGGACATAACGGGAGCCTGCGAGCCGTTTGTAAAGCACAGCTACCTCGTCAAGAGCACGGCTGATCTGCCGAGGATATTCAAGGAGGCGTTCCATATCGCCTCGACCGGCAGACCGGGACCAGTTCTGATAGATATTCCGATAGATATGCAGACAAACGAAATAGAGAGCTTTGAATACCCGAGCGAGGCAAACATAATAGGGTACAAGCCCAACATAAAGGGACATTCGGTGCAGATAAAGAAGGCAGCCGAGCTTATTCGCTCGTCCTCCCGCCCGGTTATCGTAGCGGGCGGCGGAGTTTTGTCCTCGGGCGTTAAGCTTAAGCTCGTGGATTTCGCCGTCACCACCGGCATACCCGTCGTATCGACCATGATGGGAATCGGCGTTATGCCCTCCGAGCACAGGCTGTACCTCGGTATGCTCGGGAGTCACGGCAAGGGCGTTGCGAACAGGGCTATACACGAATCCGACCTCATAATAGTGTGCGGGGCAAGGCTCGGCGACAGAGCCGTAGCGGCTCCGGACCAGATCTCGGAGCGGTCGAAAATAATCCACATCGACATCGACCCTGCCGAGATAGGCAAAAATATAAAGACTACCGTCCCGATAGTCGGCGATATGCGCGACATAATGTCACGTCTTGCCGACGCGGTCGGCGAATACCACGTTTCGCCTATGTGGGACGACACAATAGAGCGCTGGAAAAAGGACCTTTTCCGCCTGCCCAAGGAGTTCGACGGCTTTGTTGAGCCGAGATCCTTCGTCGCGGAGTTTTCTCATATGCTCCCGTCAAAGGCAATACTCGTCGCGGACGTAGGTCAAAATCAGATATGGTGCGCAAACAACTTCCGCATAAAGGAGGGGCGCTTTCTGACTACCGGCGGCATGGGCACAATGGGCTACTCCATTCCCGCGGCGATAGGCGCTAAATTTGCGCGCCCCGAGCGCGAGGTCGTCGTTATCTGCGGCGACGGCTCCTTCCAGATGGGAATGAACGAGCTCGGCACGATAGCGCAGAATAATTTGAACATCAAAATCATAGTTATGCGCAACACCCGGCTCGGAATGGTCAGGGAGCTTCAAAAAAATCTCTACCGGGGAAGATACAACGCGACCTTCCTCGACGAAAACTCGCCCGACTTTATGAAGATTGCTCAGGCTTACCACATTCCGTCGGCTATGGCGAGCAGCAACGAGGAGGCTGAAAAAATAGCCGCCGAGATGCTCAGGCACGACGAATCGTTTATGCTCGTGTGCAACGTAAGCCCCGACACACCCTCGATTTAGGAAAGGAATTTTATTATGAAACACACATTATCGGTTCTGGTGGAAAATCAGGCGGGCGTTTTGAGTAAAATATCCGGACTGTTCTCAAGGAGAGGCTTCAACATCGACAGTCTGGCTGTCGGAGTGACCGCCGACCCGAATATTTCGAGGATAACGATAGTCGCGGACGGCGACGATTATGTTTTGGAGCAGCTTGAAAAGCAGCTCAACAAGCTCATACCCGTTATCAAGGTAAAGGCGTTTGAAAGCGGGAGCTATCTGAGCCGCGAGCTGTCGCTGATAAAGGTGAACTGCACCGCGTCAAGGCGGCCGGAGCTTATTCAGATAGCGGAGATGATGCACGCCAAGGTCATTGACGCCGCCGTTTCAACCTTAACGCTCGAATTTTCCGACACTGCCGAGCAGACGGAGATACTTATGAATTTATTAAGGCCGTACGGTATCCGCGAGATAGTCAGAACCGGCACGGTCGCCATTGAAAAGGGCGCTGCGAGCGTCAGCGTGCAAAGCGGCTCATAAGCCGTTGAGCGTGCGCCTCGGCGTAATTTCCGCCCCGCCCGTCGGGAACGCGGCAATCACGCCGTCCTTAAATAAGCTACGAGGCTCCGCCTCGCAACATAAAATTTTATATTATTTAATTGGCAAGGAGGAAATTTATTATGCCAAAGATTTATTATCAAGCAGACTGCGATTTGAATGTTCTCAAGGGTAAAAAGGTGGCTGTTATCGGCTATGGAAGCCAGGGTCACGCCCACGCTCTCAATCTCCATGACAGCGGAGTAGACGTTGTTGTAGGTCTTTACGAGGGCAGCAGAAGCAGAGCAAGAGCAGAAAAAGCCGGATTGACCGTTATGAACGTAGCCGACGCCGCAAAGGCAGCCGACGTTATTATGATCCTCATTCCGGACGAGAAGCAGGCGGACGTATACAAGACCGATATAGCCCCGTATCTCACGGAGGGCAAGGCTCTCGCATTCGCCCACGGCTTCAACATTCACTACAAGCAAATCGTTCCGCCGGAGAACGTAGACGTATTTATGATTGCTCCTAAGGGTCCGGGCCACACGGTAAGAAGCGAGTATTTAGAGGGCAAGGGCGTTCCGTGCCTCATCGCCGTTGAGCAGGACGCGACAGGCAAGGCTGTCGATATAGGTCTTGCTTATGCCGCAGGCATAGGCGGAAGCCGCGCGGGCGTTCTTGAAACGACCTTCAAGAGCGAAACCGAAACAGACCTCTTCGGCGAGCAGGCCGTTCTTTGCGGCGGCGTTACCGCTCTGATGAAGGCGGGCTTTGAAACTCTCGTTGAGGCGGGCTACGCTCCCGAAAACGCATATTTCGAGTGTATTCACGAGATGAAGCTCATCGTTGACCTCATTTACAGCGGCGGCTTCAAGAAGATGAGATATTCCATCTCCGACACAGCCGAGTTCGGCGACTACGAGACGGGCAAGAGGCTCATCACCGAGGACACAAAGAAGGAAATGAAGCAGATCCTCAGCGAGATACAGGACGGCACATTTGCTTCAAAATGGATTGCCGAAAACAAGAACGGCAGAGCTCATTTCAACTCATGCCGCAGAATGGCTGCCGAGCATCAGCTTGAAAAGGTTGGCGAGGAGCTTAGAAAGATGTATTCATGGGGCGGCGAGGACAAATACGCCGACTAATATAAAAATGAGGGGAGCGGCGCTCTCCTCGTTTTTATATTCCGAAAAAAATGTTTTTATTGACAATGCGGTCCTTGGACCGCAGTCGGCGCTGCTTCGCAGCGGGACTGCTGCTTAATATTTTATTTTATTTGCAGGGGGAAGCTCCGCTTCCCCCTGCACCCCCATTTCCGCTTAATAAAGCCTTTATTTTATCCTGCCAAAGCAAGCAAAGGGACGGGGCTTATTATCAGCCCTGTCCCTTTTGCATATTCTCCTTTGCCACCGCAAGCATGAGCTTTATTCTGTTTTCCTGATTGACCCTCGGCGCGCCGGGGTCATAGTCTATCGCGACGATATTCGCTCTGTCGTCAATGCTCTTTATCTTTCTTATCATGCCCTTGCCGCAAATATGATTGGGCAAGCACCCGAACGGCTGCGTGCAGACTATATTCGGGTACCCGGTCTCGGTCAGCTCGAGCATCTCCGCGGTCAAAAGCCAGCCCTCGCCCATCTTGCTGCCGTAGCCGATAACTCCCTTTACAAGGCTCTTTGTGTGACTGTATTTGCCCGGCGGAGTAAAGCCGTATTTCGCCGTGCATTTTATCATCATCGACTCCATCTTTTCAAGATAGTCGTACAATATTTTTACCACCTTGTACTTTATCCTGCTGCCGCCGTAGAGCTTTATATCCTCAAGACGGTTATCCACCTTGAACAGGGCAAAGCCCATTATACCCGGCACGCAGACCTCGCAGTCCTGCTCAGCCAAAAACTGCTCCAAATTGTTGTTGCCGAGCGGCGCATACTTGACGTAGATCTCCCCGACGACGCCAACCTTTATCTTTGGAACGCGCTCGAGCTTTATCTCGCTGAAATCCTTTGATATTTTGTCGAGCAGAGCCTCCTGCTCCTTTGCGGCGAACGCTCTGCCCTTTTTGAACATATCGGTGAGGGTATCGCTCCACCTTTTGACAAGAGCCATGCTCTCGCCCTTGTTCACCTCGTAAGGCTTTGTCTGATTGCTCAGACACATAAGGGTATCGCCGTAAACAAGCGCGCCTATCAGCCTGCGTATCATCGGCAGAGTCAGGGTAAATCCGCTGTTCTTCTCAAGCCCCGAAAGGTTAAGCGAGATTACCGGCACAAATTCAAGCCCCGCCTTTACGAGGGCTTTTCTGAGCAGGTGAATATAATTTGACGCGCGGCATCCGCCGCCGGTCTGAGTTATCATCAGGGCGGTCTTGTGCAAATCGTATTTTCCGCTTTGCAGCGCGTGTATAAACTGTCCTATAACGAGCAGAGCCGGGTAGCAGGTGTCGTTATGGACGTATTTAAGCCCGACCTGCGCGATCTCCGGCCCGCTCGTTTCAAGCAGGACGGTCTTGTAGCCGTACATATCAAATACGTTGCGCATAAGGCGGAACTGTATGGACGCCATCATGGGGAGGAGTATTGTGTATTCCTCCTTCATCTCCTTTGTGAAAAGGAGTCTGCCTGTTTCATCGTATTCCAATTTAGCCATATAAAACCATTCCTCAAGCGTCGGCGCGCCGCCGGGCCTTATGCCCAGACGCGGCTGCCGAAATTGTTAAATTATTTTTGATTTTCCTTGTCCTTCGCTGCGCGCTGTTCCTCTATCGCAGCCAAAAGGCTCCTTATTCTTATCTTCACCGCGCCGAGATTCGTTATCTCGTCGATTTTTATCTGCGTGTATATCTTTCCCTCGGATTCGAGTATGCCCCTGACCTCGTCGGTCGTTATCGCGTCAACGCCGCAGCCGAACGAAACAAGCTGCACAAGGTTCATATCGTCCCTGTCCGCTATGTATTTTGCCGCCGCGTAAAGCCTTGAATGATAAGTCCACTGATTCAAAACGGTGGTCGGGAATTTCTCAACCTCGGAGCTTATGGAGTCCTCGGACACTATCGCAACGCCAAAGCTCGCAATCAGCTTATCTATGCCCTTGTTTATCTCCGGGTCTACATGGTAGGGTCTGCCGGCGAGGACTATTATATCCTTGCCCTCTCTCTTAGCCTGCTCCATTATTTCCCTGCCCCGGCTCCTTATTCGCCTCATATGGACGTCGTAAGCCAGATAAGCGAGCTCCGCGGCTGTCTTTACGGTTTTTAAGGATATATTGTCAAAATACCCGCAGAGCATCTTATACGCCTTTTTCGGGAAATCCTTTCTGCGGTGTATGCCGAGGTACTCCTTTATAAAGACGACGTTATTTATATCCTTCATATTCGCGGCTATGACCTCGGGATAATAGGCCACCACCGGGCAGTTGTAGTGATTGTCGCCGAGTCCCTCGTCTATATTGTATGAAAGGCAGGGGTAAAATATGGTCTTTATCCCGCTGTCTATAAGAGTCTGGATATGCCCGTGGATCAGCTTTGCGGGGTAGCACACCGTGTCGGACGGTATTGTCTGCTGTCCCTTTGCGTACAGCTTTCTGTCAGATATCGGGGAAACTACGACCTCAAAGCCGAGATATGAGAAAAACGTGTGCCAGAACGGAAGAAGCTCATACATATTAAGCCCCATGGGTATGCCTAATTTTCCTCTGTACCAGTTGCCCCTCCGCTTTTCGCGATATTCGTTCAGGCATTTCAGCTTGTAATCGTATATATTCAGCGATTCGTCGGGAGAGCGCTTTGTTATCGGGCGCTCGCAGCGGTTGCCGCCGATGAAGCGCCTGCCGTCGGCAAACTTGTTTACGGTGAGGCGGCAGTTGTTTGTGCATAGTCCGCAGGACACGACCTGTATCTCGTGCTTAAAGCTCCTAAGCCGCTGAATATCGAGTATCGCGCTCTTTTCTCCCTTGTCCCTCGACATAGCGTAAAGAGCCGCGCCGTAAGCTCCCATAAGCCCCGAAATAGCCGGACGAACCACCTGCGTGTTCATTTCCTTTTCAAACGCGCGCAGCACGGCGTCGTTTAAGAAGGTGCCGCCCTGCACCACTATTCTCCTGCCAAGCTCGTTCGGCGACGAGGCTCTTATGACCTTGTAAAGCGCGTTCTTGACAACGCTTATCGAAAGCCCCGCCGATATATCCTCAATGGTCGCGCCGTCCTTTTGCGCCTGCTTTACCGAGCTGTTCATAAACACGGTGCATCTTGAGCCGAGGTCTACCGGCTGCTTTGCGAAAAGCCCGAGCTTTGAAAAATCGCCTATCGAATATCCGAGGGCGTTCGCAAAGGTCTGCAAAAACGAGCCGCAGCCCGAGGAGCAAGCCTCGTTCAAAAAGAGGTTGTCTATCGCTCCGCCGCGTATCTTAAAGCACTTTATATCCTGCCCGCCGATGTCTATTACAAACTCCACGTCCGGCATAAATTTCTTTGCCGCCGTAAAGTGGGCTATCGTTTCCACCACTCCGTGGTCATAGCAAAACGCGTTTTTGATTATCTCCTCGCCGTACCCCGTTACAGCCGACGACGCTATATCTATATCAGGAGCCGCCTCATAAAGCTCCTCCAAAAATTCCTTGATGAGCGGAACGGGGTTTCCGCTGTTCGGCTGATATTTTGAATATAAAAGCTCGCCCCTCTCGCCGAGGACAACGCTCTTTACCGTTGTTGAGCCTGCGTCCGTTCCGATGTACACTCTGCCCTTATAGCCCTTCAGCTCGCCGGTTTCAACGGTCGCGGCGGCGTGCCGTTTTGAGAACTCCTCATAATCCCTTTCGTTTTCAAACAGCGGCTTGTTGAACGCGAAATTCCCGCTGCCGCTGTAATTCTTTATCGCGGCTACCGTCTTGTCGAAGTCTATGCTCTTCTCAGCGCACAGCGCGGCTCCCGACGCGACAAAATACAGCGAATTTTCCGGGCATATGCCCTTTGTATTCAGCACCGTATCGAACCGCCTGCGCAGTCTGCTCATAAAGGTGAGCGGCCCGCCGAGGTAGACGACCTTGCCGGCTATCTCTCTGCCCTGCGCAAGACCCGCCACGGTCTGGTTCACAACCGCCGCGAATATGCTCTCGGCTATGTCGCTCTTTCTCGCCCCCTGGTTCAAAAGCGGCTGAATATCTGTCTTTGCAAAAACTCCGCAGCGGCTCGCAATCGTGTACGTCTTTTCGCTTTGAGAGGCAAGCTCGTCCATCTGCTCGAGCGGCACGTCCAGAAGCGTTGCCATCTGGTCTATAAACGCTCCGGTTCCTCCGGCGCACGAGCCGTTCATTCTTACCTCCATGCCGCCCGTGAGGAAAAGTATCTTCGCGTCCTCGCCCCCAAGCTCGATTATCACGTCCGTACCCGGAATAAAGGTATTCGCGGCTACTCTTGTGGCGTACACCTCCTGAACGAAGTCGATGCCGCACTTGTCGGCAACGCCCATTCCCGCCGAGCCGGAGATTGCCAGCAGAGCGTTTTCAGCCCCGTCGACCTCCGACTTTACGCGTTCGAGTATCTCGGCTATCTTATCCGTAATTTGAGAATAGTGCCTTTCATAGGTGCTGTATTTTATTTCATTTTTATCGTCCAAAACAACGCATTTAACTGTTGTCGAGCCAATATCCAAGCCTATGCGCAAGGGTAACCCTCCTAAAATAATTCACTATGTCGCCAGTATTTCAATATATCATTATATTATAAACGCCGTGGTTTTTAATTCTTTTAACGCAATTTAAACCGTTGGTAAATGTTAATAATTTGCTAATACGAGAGCCGATGAGCGCCGCCCGATTATTTTAGAAACGCGCCTTATCG
Source organism: uncultured Clostridia bacterium (assembly GCA_947588875.1). Lineage (GTDB taxonomy): Bacteria > Bacillota > Clostridia > Oscillospirales > Acutalibacteraceae > UBA7067. The sequence continues at coordinate 31,306 of CANPZK010000005.1, read as the reverse complement.
CATAAAAATCCCCTCGCGCATACGACGGCAAGGGGATTTTCGCCCTTTGCGGCGGGCGAGCCTTTATTTTATTCTGTCAAATCGCGCTATTTCTGCGCGGAGCGGCTTCGCCGCAGTCTTCTCCTCGAAATTATAGCTATCAGCAGGAGCAGCAGCATTATCAGAGTCGGCAGGAGAACGTATATTACCCAGTGCGGCACGCGCACGCCGAATATCTCGAAATAGTCGCGCGGGGCGACCTTTCTCTCTATAACTCTGCCCTGAGCGTCGGTAACCTCGACTATCTCTACGTTGTCGTCGTCCTCGCCCTCTATATATTCCACCCTCTCGCCCCTTACAAGCAGTCGGTGCGTGTTCAGTCCGTAGGGCGTGCAGGTGAGCAGGGTGCAGTAGTCCTTGCCCTCGTATATGTGTATCTTTGAAGTGTCGTCCGGCTCCACAACGTCTATTTTGTCCACCTCATAAGCCAAAACGTCGTCGAGGACGTGAAGGTAAAATCTGTCGCCTATCTTCATCTTGTCGAGGTCGGTAAACAGCATATTGCCCGGCACGCCCGTGTGTCCCGAGAGAACGCAGTGCGTGCTTTTTCCGCCGACCGGAAGCGAGGTTCCCCTGAGGTGCCCGACTCCCTTTTGAAGCTGCATCTCAGTGGCGTCGTGATAAATCGGTATCGAGATGTTTATTACGGGTATCTTTATATACCCGAGCATATTCTCGCCGCCTATCGTCAGCATCTGGTAGTATTCGTCAAGGCGCAAATCCTCGGCGGTAGGCTGTGTTTCATGCTCTATCGGCGAAAACGGGTCCTGGAGCGTTATCTGCTTTAGAGATTCGTTGTAATCTATCGCAAGCTCCCTCTGCTGTTTCAGCTTCTGCTTGCGCATCATCTCAACCTGACGTTCGTATTCGTCTATGACCTGGTGCTGTTGGGTGCAGGTTATAACATTGCCCATAGCCGGATATAAAAGCAGGGCTACGCCTATCAGAAAAACGACTATAAGAAATATCCTGAAGATCACGTCGGCCGCCCTTGATCTCCGCTTTTTCGTTTTTTTCATATCATTTCCGCCTCTGAATCTTATCCCCGCTTACGCAAGGAACGCAACGTCGGTATCCACAGCGAAATTGTCAAGGCTGTAAAGCACAAGACATTCGCTTATCTTATTTTCCTTTACAAGCTCCGAAATCGGCTTTTTGTAGTATCTCAAATCGACCATTATTATCTCCGAATAATTCTCGGAGAGGAAGGGCACAAAGGCGTGGGCAAAGGAGTCCTTTATGACAAGGAGCTTTCCGCCCTGCGCGTTCTCGTTTTTTATATCAACAAGCGCGTGGTTGCCGTCAAGGAAGGTCGGGTATTTGTCGTCCTCTTCGAGGTGGCTGAGGAAGAAATAGCCCTCGTGCTCGGTCGTTTTCTCGCCCTCCGTTATACTTACGCTCACCGCGCCTATATTATCCCTGTTTTCCCAAAACTCTATGTCGTCCGGCGGAGTGCCCCAGAAGGCGCTCGTTGAATACGTTGTGCCGTAAAATCCGCCGACCTTCATCTTTGAAAAAACGCTCTCCTTTGCGCTCTCAAGCCCCGCGCTTTCGCAGTATTTTGTGTACGCGAGATACGCCCCCGGAGTCGTCCAGTGGTGATCCGTGCGGTAATAAAGCTGAGTGGATTTTGCCGCCTTTTTGAACGCGCTCATCACGTTCACGAACTTCATATCTCCCGAATTTTTATCGATGGTTTTGAAATATTCTTCGTCGAGATATTCCTTGTGGTTCGCCGGGAGCTTATCTTTCATTATATATCCCGTGCTCGGGATTATCATAAGGGTGGTGTTCAGCTTATTTGCCGAGGTGAAATCCGAAAACATCTTCAGATTGTCCTCGAGCTTGTTTTCACGCTCGACCGGGTCGTTTATAAGGTAGTTGTCCTTTCCCATATACACCCCGTTAGAGCCGTTCCTGCCCGTATAGAGGTCATAATACGCGTTAGTCCCGACAAAGAAATCCCTGCCGGCTATATGGTCCGACATATAGCTTTCAAACTGCGTGTCGAACTTGCCGAAGAGTATATTGTCGGCGGAGACTTCTGGGAAATCCGCGAGATAACGCTTTTCGTTTGAGGAGTAATCGGACTTTGGCAGAAATATAAACAATATCCCCATTGTGAATATAAACGCCAAAAAGACGATTGCCGGTATAAAATGCAGCAGCTTTTTTTTATTCAATTTCAGTTACCGTCCTTTCCCCTCGATTAAAACCTGAAGTAGATAAACGGATTGTAGCTCTGGCTAACGAGCGACGACGTGCAGAGCATAAGCCCCGCAAGGCACAGCCCCGCCTCGGGCAGCCATATATATTTCCATGTCCTGACCTTTTGATATATATTGCTCGCAAGCGGCGTGCTCGCGGCTATCGCGACTGCCAGCAGCGGTAAATACGAAATCAGAATTTGCAGCGCGTCGCCGCTTATCAGACCGGCTGAGGGGTTGAAAAGGCTTCCGAGGAAGCTCATCATCTCGCCGAAGTCCTCAAAGTAGAATATTACCCAGCCTATACATATCAGGAAAAGCGCGTATATGTGTCTGACAAACGCGGGGAGCTTGTCGAGAAAGCGCATTAGCACAAACTTCTCGATTATCAGCAGCACTCCGAAATAAAGACCCCACAGCAGGAAATTGAGCGAAGCCCCGTGCCAGAAGCCGGTGCAGCCCCAGACTATCAGCAGGTTTATTATCTGTCTCGGCACGCCCTTGCGGTTTCCGCCGAGCGGGATATACACATACTCGCGGAACCATGTGCTGAGGGATATGTGCCAGCGCCGCCAAAACTCCGTTATCGTCTTTGAGATATACGGGTAATTGAAGTTTTTCAAAAATTCAAAGCCGAGCATTCGCCCGAGGCCTATCGCCATATCAGAGTAACCGCTGAAATCGAAATATATTTGCAGAGAGTAGGCTATTATGCCCGCCCAGCTGCCGAGTATTCCGTTTTCCTGACCGGTCGCCCTTATGCTGTCCCACATAAGCCCCATCTGATTCGCTATCAGTATCTTCTTGCCGAGGCCGACCATAAACAGCTTTACTCCGTCCGCGAATTGCTCCATATTCTCGCGGCGGCTGTCGAGCTGGTCCGCAACGTCCTTATAGCGCACTATCGGCCCCGCTATGAGTTGGGGAAACAGCACGACGTACGTTCCAAACGTGATAAAGTTCTTTTTTGCCGGCGCGTCGCCCCTGTAAACGTCAATCACGCACGACATCGTCTGGAAGGTGTAAAATGAAATTCCTATCGGGAGCGGCACGGATATTACGGGTATATTGAGGAATGGGAGGACTATTTTCAGGCTCTCGGTTATAAATCCGGCGTACTTGAAAAAGCCGAGCAGCGCGAGATTTATTATCACCGAGGATATTACCAGCCTTTTGCCGAGCGCCCTGTTATCCTTGTATTTATATATAAAATATGTGTGAAAATAGTTTACCAGTATCGAGCCGAGCATCAGCAAAACGAACAGGGGCTCGCCCCAGCCGTAGAACACAAGGCTTATTAAAAACAGGAATATGTTTTTGCATCTGCGGGGGACGAGATAGTAAAGGAGGAGCGTCAGCGGCAGATACAAAAACAAAAACAGCAGACTGGAAAAAACCATTCGCGGTCCACCTCCGTGATATTCTTTATTTTACCCTCCGAATGCCTTTAACGGCTTTGGGAGCTTCGGCGGCTTGCAAAGGCGCGCCGCCATTAAAAAGCGCTCCGGTGAACGCCTTTATTTTTTCGCCGCGTTCACCGAAAACAGGTTTATCAAGCGCCCGAGGGGGAGCGTCAGCTCCCCCCGATAACAAATGCTATATTAAGCGACAGCCGAAGAAAAATGAATCACTCGCCGAATTGGGCGTTGAATATCGACACCATATCGTCAGCGTTCGGAGAGATTATCATTCTCACATAGTCGCCCTTTTCCGCTACCTCGCACTTTTCAATCATGGCGTACTGCTCGGGGAGATAGTTCTTTGTCTGATTGAGCTTGGCAGTCATCTTGTTTTCGAGCTTTTCCTTGATAGAGGCAACCTTATCGGGCGACGAAGCCTTTACTATTACTATCTCGTCCTGCTCAACGCCTGAATTGTTTACATATGCGGCTATCTCGCTGTAATCCGACGCGTCAAAGCCGTAGACGTTCTTTATCTTGTCCTCGCCCGTTACCTCAGCCATTGCGGCGCTGAGCGGGTACTTGTCCGTTATCGCCTTTGCTATATCCGCAACCGCCGGAGTTTTTGAGCCGCCGCCTCCGCAGGAGCATACGGACAGCGCCGCGATAAGCGCCAGAACGAAGATTAAAGCCGATTTTGTGATTGTTTTGATTTTCATTTTATTTCCCTCTTTCTTTGCTTTTCGTTTTTATATAATTGTTATATTTCCGAAGCCCGCAAGGCGGCGCGAGCGCGGTAATAGCCGCGCCGGTTCGCGCCTGTCGCCGAGCCTCAATGACTTTTTATGAGCCGTTTATTTTCCCTCGGGGTGTCTTAGGAGATAATCCTCCCATGCTGCGTCCGCGCTCGGCGTAAAGTGTATTCCCATAGCGTCGGGGTCGGAGCAGTACTCGTCCTTCAGGTATCCGTCCTCGTCGCACACTACCGAGTAAATGTCGAGATAGCCGTAGCCGTGCATATCGGCGTACGTCTTCATTCTCGAGTTGAACTCCCTTATCAGCTCGTTGTTGAGGTGCTCAAGCGGGTTCGCGCGTATTGTCGGCGTGACCGACTCGATATATATCTTTGCGTCGGGGTTCTTGTCGTGTATATTGGTCAGCACGGTGTCCGCGTTCTCCATTATGTCGTCCATATCGTATCCGCCGACGTCGTTCATTCCGAGCATTATATATATCTTCTTCGCGCCTATCTGCGCTATGCTGTCCTCAAGCGGCTGCTGTACGCCTTGATAAATAGGCAGCACGCTGTCCGGATCGCCCGCCGGCATAAGCACGGCGTTTGTATAGCCGAGGCTTCCCGCGCAGAGCATATACGCCTTGCCGAGGCAGTCGATACCCTCGTTCCTCTGGCTGTCGACATACATCTGGAAGCTCATCGTCACGCTGTCGCCGACGAACACCGCGTCGTCAAAGTATGACGGCGGCACCTTGCCCTGTGCGTCCGTTTCGTCCGTCGCCGCCTCTGTCGGTTTGGTTTCGGCTTCCGTCTGAGCCGTCGTTTCAATCTGCGCCGCCGCGTCGGTCTGCGACGGGTCCGTGCTTTGCTGATTACCTGCGCCGCCTACACAGCCGCCTATGCAGCTTACCGAGGAGATAACGATCACCGCTATTACCACAACGACCGCAACCGCGGCAAGCACCATTCTGCGCCTTCTCTTTTTAAGCTCGCGCTCGCGCTTTCTCTGTATTGCGCGCTTGCGGTAATAGTCCCTGTTATCTCCGCCGTTTCCCATATTTCTGTTATTGTTTCTGTCCATTTGTCATTTCTCCGTATTATCTGTATCCGCAGCATATATTATACTGCATACTGCTTTTTTAATCTTCAAGTAAAAAATTCGTTATGCGTTTTAACCTCTTCGGGCGCGTTCTCCGCCGTAATCGGACGGACGCTCCTTTTTTTCCGCCGCCGACAAAGCCGTCGCGCGGATAATTTTCCTAATCATATCCTCCTTTTTAGAACGGGCGCAAAAACCCACAATATTTTCTATTATTTTATCCCCTGAATCGGGTCGTGTCAACCGCTTTGCATAATAATTCACCATTATGACGGGATTACGCCGCCGCCGCGGAATAAAATTGGGCAATTAATAAAAAGCCGCCGCGACCCGCTCACGCTCAAGGTTTTTTTCGAGCCGTTTTTTTGCATTTTAAGGCGGCAGGCACTTTAAAGCGCCTGCCGCCGGTATTCGCGTTTTATCCGCTTACTTTCCCTGCTTCAGCAGATAGTTCGCCCTGTTTATTGCGTTGAGAAGTCCGTATATCGACGCCATATTGATATTGCTGCCGATGCCGACTCCGAATATCCCCTTGCCGTTTTTGCGCAGCAGCTCGATGTACGCTATCGCCTTTGAGTCGCTGCCCTCGCTTATAGCGTGCTCGCTGTACGAGAGGAATTTATAGCAGTCCACTCCTATCGACTTCATCGCGTTGAAGAACGCGTCTATCGGGCCGTTGCCCCTGCCCTCTATCGGCTTTTCGCTTATATCCCCGTCTATATTGACGGAAATTATGCCGCTGAACGTCACCCGGTCGTCATCGTCGGAGCCGCTCTGCGTTATATGGTGCCTTTTTAAGTCGTACTTCTTGGGTATATAGAGATACTCCCTTTCAAATACGTGCAGCAGCTCCTTGGGCATAAGCTCTCTGCCTATCTTGTCGCACTCCGCCTGGACGAGCGCCCCGAATTCCGGGTGCATTTTTTTCGGCAGGTGATAGCCGAAGGTGTGCGCCATAACGAACGCCGCTCCGCCCTTGCCGGACTGCGAGTTGATTCTTATTATCGGCTCGTACTCGCGGCCGACGTCGGCGGGGTCTATCGGCAGATACGGAACCTCCCAGTAATCGGAATGGGTGTCGGACATATACTGCGTTCCCTTGTTTATCGCGTCCTGATGCGAACCGGAAAACGCCGTGAACACAAGCTCGCCGGCGTACGGCGTTCTTTCGTGCACCTTCATCTTGGTGCAGCGCTCGTAGACCTCCTTGAGCTTTGGGATATTGTAGAGGTCGAGCTTCGGGTCGACTCCCTGCGTAAACATATTGAGTCCGACCGTCACTATATCGAGGTTGCCCGTTCTCTCTCCGTTGCCGAAGAGCGTGCCCTCGACTCTGTCGGCTCCGGCGAGCAGCGCAAGCTCAGTCGCAGCCACTCCCGTGCCTCTGTCGTTGTGCGGGTGCAGGCTGATTATTGCCGCCTCTCTGTTCGGCAGGTGCTTTATGAAGTATTCTATCTGGTCGGCGTAGGTGTTCGGCGTACACATTTCCACCGTGTTCGGCAGGTTGAGTATTATCGGGTTCTCCTTTGTGCTTCCGAGCGCCTCCATGACCGCCGCGCAGATATTTACCGAAAAGTCCACCTCGGTGCCGCTGAAGCTCTCGGGCGAGTACTCAAAGCGTATATTGGTTTCCCCCTCGTAGCTGTCCGTCAGCTCCTTTATCAGCTTCGCCCCGTCCACGGCTATCTTTGTTATGCCCTCCATATCCGTGTGGAAAACGACCTTCCTCTGGAGCGTTGAGGTCGAGTTGTAAAAGTGTACTATGACGTTCTTCGCTCCCTTTATCGCCTCAAACGTCTTTCTTATCAGGTGCTCTCTCGCCTGAACGAGCACCTGTATCGTCACGTCGTCCGGTATGTGGCTGCCCTCGATAAGCTCGCGGCATATCTCGTATTCCGTTTCGGACGCTGACGGGAAGCCTATCTCGATCTCCTTGAAGCCTATATCGCACAGGAGCTTGAAAAATTCCAGCTTCTCCTGTAGGTTCATCGGGTCGATGAGCGCCTGATTGCCGTCGCGCAGGTCAACGCTGCACCATATCGGCGCTTTTGTTATCGTTTTGTCCGGCCACTCCCTGTTCTCCAGCTTGATTTGCTTGAACGGCACATACTTTTTGTAAGAGTCTAACATTGTAATTCCTCCTTTTAATTCACAATTAATCCGGCTCCGTGAGCTTTTAACAGTTCCGCATTTCCGCTCTGCAATAAAAAACGCCCTTTCGCGACAACGCAAAAGGGACGAATATAATCCGCGGTACCACCCTGATTCAAGCAAAATGCTCCTCATTAAAGGCTTCAGTCAAAGCCCTGACCGATAACGCAGTCCTGCGTCCTGCCCTGTTATCGGACAGGCGACTCCGGAGCGAGCTATACATACGGGTACATTCGCCGCTTTACACCACACAGCGGCTCTCTGCGCAATGCGATCCCGCATCTTGTTTCCTTCACAGTCTTTAAGTGATAGATTTAATTGTTAAAAATATTATATGAAAAACATTTCGGCTTGTCAACAGTTTTTGAAAGTTTTTTGTTTATGCGCTCCCGTTCCGAGGCTCTGCGTTTTCGGACTCCGCCGCGCCTGTTTCCCTTGCGGCTTTGTTCGGGAGAAGGGGGCGGGCGGCGACCCGCGCGGCGCGAGCGCCGCGCGGGGAAAAACGCGGCGGAGGAGCCGCCCGACGCGGGGAAGCACCCTGCCCCGCCGCGTTTTTCGGCAAATTTCCGCCGGAGGCGGAAATTTGCGGTCGCCGCCCGAAACCTGCCCCGTCAAGCCAAGGTCAAAACGGGCCGCGCGCGGCGGACCGCACCGCCCTACATTATCACAACGCCTCGGTTGTCTATTACAGTGCCGGCTCTTACAAGCTCCATTCTCGTAAGCACCCAGTCAAAATCTCCGGCGGTCACAAGACTATTGCAGTATTCGCACCTGCCGCTGCTTAAAATCCTCACGGGCGCGCCGCAGCTCGGGCAGGAGCGCGACACCGTGCGGTCGGCGTTTTCCCGGGTCTTAACGCCGAGCCTGCGCATATATGTGAGCAGATACTTCCTCCGGAGCACGCGCTTCGGGTCGCCGCTTATTACGCTTTGAGAGCCCTCGTCCACAACGCAGTCCGTCATGTCCGCGGACATATAAGCGGTCAGGTATTCATACGTCGAGTCGCGCTCGTATTTGTGCAGATACGACTCGTTTATCCTTATCCCGCCGAGTATATTTATCTGCCCGTGCCTAATGTATTCGTCAAGCTGGCGCTTGTGCCGCTCAAACAGCTCCTCCTTTTCAAAAGGGCGAATCGGCGTCCAATCCCGCGCCGTCCATGCCCTTTGAAGCGTCATAAATACGTCGTTCGACCATGTGAGGAAGCCCTCCGCTATGAAGTCGGTGTCCACCTCGCGGATAGCTTTTGTTATCAGCTCCGTGTTGTCGGCAGGTATGGCGTTTGTGACGAAGCTGCTTTTTCTCTCAGGCTTTGCCGGAGCGGGAGGCTGAGGAACGCACTGAGCCGCATTGTCCGAATTAATGCGCGCGGTGTGCGCGGAGGAGGAAAAAATACATGAAATAAGATATGATATGCCGCGCGCCGCGGCGCTGTGCATGGCGCGCCGCAAGCGTGTGATTATAAAAATCACCAGAATAAGCGCTATCAGCGCCGCAGCAGACCAAACTATAATATTTACCGGAACGTTTAACGAGTCGGCGGACTGCGCCGTGGCGGCGGCGGTTTCGCTCTCGGCGGCGTAAGCCGTGACGTTTATGCCAAACGCGGAGGCGCACGCGGCGCATATTGTGCCGATTATATAACTCTTCACCTTATTCTGCACCCTGCCGGCGTGTCCCCGTCGACAAATATCACCCTGACTCCGCCCTCGCCGTCGTCCGACGCGAGTATCATTCCGCAGCTCTCAACGCCGCAGAGCACGGCGGGCTTCAAATTTGCGACAAGTATCACCTTTTTACCTATGAGCTCGTCGGGCGTGTAGAAGTTCGATATTCCGGACGCGACCGTCCTCTCTCCCTCGCCGTCGTCAAGAGTGAGCTTCAACAGCTTCTTCGATTTTTTGACCGGCTCGCAGTCCTTTACCTCGGCGACGCGCAGCTCGACCTTTGCGAAGTCGTCTATGCCTATCTGGGCAAGGCCCTCTATCTTCACCTTTTTCTGCTCCGGCTCGCTCTTTTCCTCAAGCGCCTGCTTTTCGGCAAGCTCGTCGAGAGCCTTCTCTGCGTCTATCCTCGAAAACAGAGGAACCGCCTTGCCGACGCGCTCTCCCGCCTTTAAGCCGCCGAACGACGAAAGGCTGTCGTAATCCGTGACCGCGCAGTTGAGCTGCTGTTGTATTTTCTCTGCGGTATCCGGCATAAACGGCGAGAGCAGCACCGAGATAAACCTTATGCTCTCGAGCAGATTATACAGCACGGTTCCGAGCCTTGCCCTTTTATCCTCGTCCTTGGCGAGCACCCACGGAGCAGTTTCGTCGATATACTTGTTGCTCCTGCGCGCGAGGCTGAATATCGCATCAAGGGAGTCGCTTATCCTGTATTCGTTTATCAAACGGTCTACCTCCGCGACCGTTTTCAGCGCCGCGTCCTTCAGCTCGTCGTCTATCGCCTCGGGAGCCGACGGCGGCAGTATCTCCCCGCCGAAATATTTATTGCTCATCGCGACCGTGCGGTTCACAAGGTTTCCGAGGTTGTTCGCAAGGTCGGAGTTGTACCTCTCGATTATCGTCTCATAGGTTATCGAGCCGTCCGCGACATACGGCATCTCCGACAGCAGATAATAGCGGACGGGGTCTACGCCGAGCCACTCTATGAGGTCGTCGGCATATATTACGTTGCCCCTCGACTTGCTCATCTTGTCTGTTCCGAAAAGCAGCCAAGGATGCCCGAATATCTGCTTCGGAAGCGGCTCGCCGAGCGCCATGAGCATTATCGACCAGTAGATGGTGTGGAACCTTAGAATATCCTTGCCGATAATGTGAACGTCCGCGGGCCAGTATTTTTTATACAGCTCGCCCGGATCATCGGGGTCGTAGCCGAGAGCGGTTATATAGTTGGACAGAGCGTCTATCCAAACGTAAACGACGTGACCGGGGTCGAAATCGACGGGTATGCCCCACTTAAACGAGGTTCTCGAAACGCAAAGATCCTGAAGTCCCGGCTTTATGAAGTTGTTTATCATCTCTTTTTTTCTCGCCTCGGGGTAGATGAAGTCGGGGTTTTCCTCAAGGTGCCGCTCAAGCCGCTCCTGATACTTTGAAAGTCTAAGGAAGTACGCCTCCTCCTTCGCCCTTTTCACCTCGCGGCCGCAGTCCGGACATTTGCCGTCCACAAGCTGTGTTTCCGTCCAGAAGCTCTCGCACGGCGTGCAGTACATTCCCTCGTATTCGCCCTTGTATATATCCCCCTGCTCGTACAGCTTTTTGAATATCTTCTGAACCACTCTCTCGTGATAATCGTCAGTCGTCCTTATGAATTTGTCGTAGGTCGTGTTGAGGCTGTCGCAGATGCGCCTTATCTCGCCGGAGATCTCGTCCACATACTCCTTCGGCGTAACGCCCGCCTCCTTTGCGTATTCCTCTATCTTTTGACCGTGCTCGTCGGTCCCCGTGAGGAAGAAAACGTCGTAGCCCAAAAGCCGCTTGTACCTCGCGAGCGCGTCCGTCATAACGATTTCATAGCTGTTGCCTATATGCGGCTTGCGCGACGTATAGGCTATTGCCGTTGTGATGTAAAATTTTCCCTTACTGTTCATTTTTCATCTCTCCTCTATAAAATAAAAAATAAAAAAGCTCCCGTCCGTTTAAGGACGAGAGCAAACGCTTCGTGTTACCACCTTAATTTATCCGCAAAAGCGGAACTCCGCCGGTACTTTTACAAAATCTGCGCAAAATAAAAATACCGCCGCGCTGTAACGGGCGCGCGCCGCCGCAGCCTGTGTCTCAGCAGTCGGTGCGGGGCTCCGAGATCATCTTTGGCGGCGCCTTTTGTGCTTCTTTTCAGCTCCCGAAGCTCTCTTTGACATATCTCGCCGCTTACTCTTCTCTTCTCAGCCTTTGTCGCTATTGATTTATTGATTTGATTATATCAATATAAATCCGCATTGTCAACTTTTAATCGTCGAAAAGCTCCGGGTGCATACGGCTGTAATGAAAAATGTACTGCTGCGCTATTCCCGCGTACTGACCGAGGCTGTCAGCCGTAAGCTCCGGCAGCAGCGCCTGCATTGCGCGCTTCATCCAAACGTCCATGGGGAAGCACTCGAGGCGGTGCATACCGTACAGCAGAGCGCATTCAGCCACCTTCGGCCCGACTCCCTTTATTTTCATCAGGCTCTGTCTTGCACGGTCAATCGGCATCTTTTCAATTTGCGACAGGTCTATCTCCCCGCAGGAAACCCTTTGAGCCGCGTCGATTAGGTATTTCGCCCTAAATCCGCTCCTCAGCGGGGCGAGCTCCTCCGGACTCAACGGGGCGAGAACGTCGGCGCTCGGAAAGGTATATCCGCCGTCGGGCGTTTTTTCTCCGAAGCATTCGCACATCCTCTTTATTATGCCCTTTATCCTCGGAATATTATTGTTTTGGGATATAATAAAGGAGCAAAGCGCCTCCCACGGCTCCTGACGGAGGATCCTTATCCCCGGGGCGTACTCCGCCGCCTCCTTTAAGACCGCGCTCAGCGACGACAGCTCGCTTTTTATAATCGAATAGTCGAGGTCTAAGTCAAAATAATCGCTCCACAGCCCCTCGTCCTCGTATCTGCCGCCAAATATGTAAAAGTCGTCTCCGCTGAGCCTGACCGTGACCTCTCTGCCGAAGGCAACGCCGACAAAGCCGCCGTCATCAAGCTCCTCCCAGCGGAAGCTCTGACCGCAGTCGAGAGTCTGCCTTAAATCAAAATCACGAACTCCCTTAAAGACTATTCCTCCGTCCGTTTTGCTGCATTTCATACCCACACCGCTTTTCAGAATTTTAATATTTACAGTATATCACATTTGACGATTATGTGCTACAATATAATTTAAAGGCAAGCGGCCATAACGGGCGAAAACATAAATCGCCGCCGCAAAATTCCAAAACGAAAGGAAGCTCGGCTTATGAAAGAAACAATCTGCACGATACCGATAAACGACGTATTCTCCCCCAAGGACGGCTGTCCCATCTGCCGTCTGCACGATATGCTGGAGCAGAATTACACCGACTACATTCTCGGCGCGGCTATGATGGAGCCGGACGTGAGAATGGAAACAAACGAAAAGGGCTTCTGCACGAAGCATTTCCATATGATGGTCGGCAAGGGGCGCAGGCTTCAAAACGCGCTTATACTCGAAACTCACCTTGAAAAAATAATCGGCGAGCTTTTGCCGGAGAACGCAAAGGGAAAGCCGGACAAGAAAAACATAGAGGCTCTTGAAAAATTGCAGGGGAGCTGTTATGTATGCGATAAAATAAGCTGGGGAATGGAGCATATGTTCAGGACCATATTCTCGAGCTTCGCCTCAGACCCGACATTTCGAGAGCTGTACGAGGCTCAGCCGTTCATATGCCTGCCGCACTACACGATGCTGATAAAATCCGCCTCAGCCAAGGGCGGACTAAAGGGCGCGGAGCTTTCCGAGTTTTACAAAAGCACCGCGAGGCTCTCGGGCGGATATTTAAAGGAGCTGAAGGGCGACGTGTCGCACTACTGCAAGATGTACGACTACCGCAATCGAGGCGAAGACTGGGGAAATTCGCGCGACTCAATAGAGCGGAGCGTCGAGTTTTTGACCTCGGAGCGGCCGGAATATATAGAAAAGCCGTAAAGCATTCGGCGGAGCTTACCGTTTTGTAAACTCCGCCGTTTTTTTGTTCATCTCATCGACGTCGGGCATCTTGACCGGCTCGCTGTCGATGTGATAGTCGTTCTTCATATTCAGTATGCGCAGAACCGCGTCGTCAAGGCGTTCCTCGCTCAGCGTGCCGTTTTTTACCGCCTTTGTTACAGCGTCTATCGTCTTGTTCGCGTTTTCGTATTCAAAGCACACGAGCAGCATATCGCAGCCGGCTTTAAGCGCCTTTACCGCGGCCTCGTCCGGCGTATAGCTTTCGCTTATCGCGCCCATCGTGAGGTCGTCCGTGAACACCACCCCGTCAAAGCCCATATCCCCCTTAAGCATATCGGTAACAATCGCCTTTGAAAGGCTCGCCGGATTGTCGGGGTCAAGCTTTGAGCAGAGTATATGCGCCGCCATAATCGCGGGGACTCCGTTTTCGATTGCCTCCCTGAACGGCGCAAGCTCCGTTTTCTCAAGCTCCGCCCTCGTCTTTGACACGACCGGCAGACCGTAATGCGAATCGACCTCCGTATCCCCGTGGCCCGGGAAATGCTTTGCGACGGCGATAACGCCCTGCGACATTATCCCCTTCATCGCCTCCAATCCGTAGGCGCACACCTCGTCAGCCGTTTTTCCGAACGCCCTGTCGCCTATCACCTCGTTGTCGGGATTAGACCATATATCGAGCACCGGCGAAAATCCCGTTGACAGCCCGAACGATTTTATCTGTTCGCCGAGGTTCTTGCCCGCTCTGTTCACATATTCGGGGTCGCCGCTCTCGGAAAGGCTGTACGCCGACGGCATACTCAGCACGCCGGAGGGCAGTCTCGTAACTCTGCCGCCCTCCTCGTCCATTCCTATGAGAAGCGGTATATCTCCCGCCGCCGCCTTTATCCCGTTGGTAAGCTCGACTAACTGCTCCGAATCCTTTATATTGTCTGAAAACAGGATTACTCCTCCGACTCCCCTTTCGGCGAGGGCCTTAAATTCCTTATCGACGGCTTGTGACTGTATTCCCGTTACCACGGTCTGCGCCGCCTTTTCCTCAAGCGACATCTGCTCGAGCTTTTTTTCCGCCTCGCTCTTTGTCGGAGGCTCGGTCGGCGGCTCGGTAGGAGCCTCTGTTTGAACGGTGGTCGGGACGGCGTTTGACGGCTCCGAGCCGGAGCCGCTGTCCGCAAGACCGCACGACGCGAGCATAACGACGCACAGCGCCGCCGCAGCGTACAGCGATATTATACCGGCTTTTCTTTTCATAAACGGATTGCCCTCCTAAAGGCTGTATTTACGCTATCGTCCACGCGAGTGCGACGATCAGCGACATTGTCGCTATTGAAAACAGGGTGGACAGCGAAACAAGGTTTACCGACGTTTGAACCTCGCGCTCGAAGCGCGACGCGAACATAGTTGTTGTCGCCGCGACCGGCGCTGACGCGGCTATGACGACCGACATGAGCACCGTGCCGCGCAGTCCGCACAGGTAGAGCGCTCCCAAGGCTATTAGCGGCACCGCGACAAGCCTTAGCGCGATGGCGAGGTACGCCTTTTTGTCGCTCAGCGCCTGCTTCAGATTCGACTTGTAGAGATGATAGCCTATTACGAGCATCGGCAATGGGGTGTTCAAATCGGAAAGGAATCCGACCGGCGCTGATATTACGTCCGGCAGCTTTATTGAAAACAGGAAAAGCACAAGTCCCGCGAGCACTCCGAGTATTCCCGGGTTAAACGCGAGATTTTTTATTGACAGAAGCCGCGCGTTGCCGCTCATAAGCACGAGACCGTACGTCCAGAGCACGATATTGAACACCGCTATGAAAACTCCGCCGTAGAACGCTCCGTCGTCGCCGAGCAGCGCGCGCTCGAGCGGCAGGCACATAAAGCCGCAGTTTGAGAACACCACGGCGAAGCGCAGCACGACGCTCCTTGATTTATCCTTATCGTGTATGCACAATTTTGCTATAAGTATGGACAGCAGATGCACCCCGACCGCCGCTGCCGCGCTTATCGCGAGGTTGACGAGCATAGACGGCTCGAAGTCGCGGCGGAACACGTCGAGCATGACGCACGGCGTTACCACATACAGCACGATATTCGTAAGGCATCGCGCTCCGTTATCGTTTATTATTTTCGCCTTGCCGCACGCGCAGCCTACGGCGATAAGTATGAAGATTATGACGACCTGCTGACCGACTGTTAAAAAATTTTGCAGCATTGGTTTTCCTCCTTCGGAGAGCGGGCGGCGGACACCGGCTGTCGCGCCGCTCGTTTTATTATGTTACTGCGGGAGGGCTGTTCGGGCGGCGACCCGCGCGGCGCGCGCGCCGCGCGGGAAAACGCGGCGGGGCGAAGTCCCTGCCCCGAGCCGCAAAGCCGTGCCCGCCGCGTTTTCGGGCAAATTCCCGCCGCAGGCGGGAATGTGCGGTCGCCGCCCGAGTACCCCGGCTCCCGCTCAAGCCTGCCGAGAACATGGCGCGACAGCCCCCTGCGCGTCTTAACTGCCGTCGTCCGAAAAGCCGTCGCCGTAATATTGGCTTGTCGTCGGACCGCCGTCAACCGTCAAAGCGGGGAATTTCATATGCGACGAAAGCGAGCCCGCCACCCGCGATTTAACCGCGTAAAGAATCGCGGCGGTAAAAAGAAAAATCAGAGGTACAAGGCTAAGCTCCTCTCCGTTTGCCGCGCGGACAATACACGATACCGACTCAGCCGCCGCGAGCAAAAGGAAACAGCATACGGCGGCTATATTAAACGAATAAACTGCGCCGATACACGGTATTTCGGCGCTCCTATTCCCGAAAACGCGCCCTATTCCCGCGGCAAGGCGCACGGCGGTTATATGATAAACCGCGTTCAGCGCGAGCGCGATACACAGCGCGATAAGCAGGGAATACCCGAGCGCGTTATAGGCGACGTCCGCCCAAGGCTCCTCGCCGAGCCGTAAATTAAAAACGGACGAAAAGAGCGTATCCGCGTCGCGGTCGATGAAAACGCTCCTTGCCGAAGCGTATATAAAAAGCACGGCGGCTGCAATGGCGAGCGCAAGCCTGAGCGAAGCGGCGACTGTCGCAACATTCAGAAACGCGGCGTGCAGTCTGCCCGCCGCCGCAAGGGAGAAAATCACCGCGATAAGCGCCCCGAGAGCGGCGGAGACCGCCGCAAACGGAAAAACGAGCGCAAGCGCGGCGGCGGCAAGAGAGGCGTTTCCGTCAGCCCCGGGCGCGGCGATATACGTCGATACCGAGAATAATAAAAGTATAGCCGCGGCGGCAGAGAGCACGCCGACGAACAAAACGACGGGCTTTTTTAAGAACCCGCAAATATGCTCGGACGGGGTGCGAACCTGTTCGAGCGTACGATCGTTAAAGCTGTTATCCATAATTTCCACTTCCTCGCACAACGCCTGTTATCCGGCCGCATACGGCAAATTCGGAAAGGCGTGCATACGAAAATATATGTATGTCTTAAAAGAAATGCGCCCTCCGCAAAGGCGGAGAGCGCTCATTGACGGTTATGTGTTCGGGGCTTTACTGGATAGAGCCCTCAAGATACTGTTCAAGCTCCTCGTCGTCCTTCTTTTTCTTTTCCTTAACAACAAAGAAGGCAAAGACGGCGGCGGCAACTGCCAAAATCGAGCTTGTGACTGCAATTATTGTAATAAGCTTGCTCTTTTTCATATATTTTACTCCTCCGCTCAAGGATTTTGTTATGTATATATGATACCCATATTTTGCAAAAAAGTCAACCGTTTAACGCGGCGGCAATAAATTTAATCTTCTGTTAATAATTGCCTCCGCACCGACGGCAAGCCCCCGCAAATCTCTCTGCGGGGGCTTGCCTTGTTATGTGAATTAAAAAGGATAGGGCTTATTAATCTGTGTCGGGGTTTTGGAGAGCCTCGCGGCCGGTTTCGCCGGTGCGAACCTTTACTACGTCCAGAACCTCATATACGAATATCTTGCCGTCGCCGATATGACCCGTATAAAGAGCCTTTACGGCGGTGTCTATTACCTGCTTTACAGGCACTGTGCAGACTACTATCTCAACCTGAACCTTGGGCAGGAGATTCACCTCGACCGGAACGCCGCGGTAGAACTCGGGCTTGCCCTTCTGTACGCCGTAGCCGAGAACCTGAGTTACGGTCATGCCGGAAACTCCGATCTCGTTGAGAGCCGCCTTGAGCTCGTCAAACTTGTTCTGTCTGCATACAATGTCTATCTTTGTTATCTTCTTGCCGTCTGGGTTGCTGTAAACCGACTCGTTGTTTACGTGTACCGGAACAGCCGCCGCAACGGGAACGAGAGGCTCTTTTGTATCTGTGGAATTGAGCGAGAGCGTGCTCGGCATAAAGTCGGCGTAGGAGCTCGCTATGCCGTGCTCCGTGCTGTCAAGACCGGAAAGCTCCTCTTCTCTCGAGGCTCTAAGGCCTACCGTATGCTTTATAAGCTGGAATGTAGCCGTCATCAAAACTATTGTGAAAGCGGCAACGCAAACTATGCCGAGAGCCTGTATTCCGAGCTGCTTGAAGCCGCCGCCGTAGAACAGACCGATAACGCCGTCCTGACCCTGGCCCGTTGCAAAAAGTCCAACGGCGAGCGTTCCCCATACACCGTTCACGCCGTGAACAGCCACAGCGCCGACCGGGTCGTCTATCTTGAGCTTTATGTCTATAAATTCAACGGCAACCACAACGAGTATTCCGGCTACAAGTCCGATTATCGCCGCGCCGAGAGCGTCTACGTCGGCGCAGGGAGCCGTCACCGCAACAAGTCCGGCGAGAGAGCCGTTAAGCGACATTGAAACGTCGGGCTTGCCGTTCTTTATCCATGTGAATATCATGGTAGCGCAGGTGGCAACCGCCGGAGCAATAGTAGTTGTGAGGAAGATCTGACCGAGGTTGTCTGTTGTAGCCGCTGCCGCGCCGTTAAAGCCGTACCAGCCGAACCACAATATAAACACGCCGAGCGCGCCGAGCGTAAGGCTGTGGCCGGGTATAGCGTGCACCTTGCCGCTCTTGCTGTACTTTCCGATACGAGGTCCGAGGATTATCGCGCCGATGAGAGCGGAGATGCCGCCGACCATATGGATAGCGCAGGAGCCCGCGAAGTCAAGGAAGCCCAACTGCGACAGCCAGCCGCCGCCCCATATCCAGTGAGCCTCTATCGGATAAACAACAGCGGAGATGATGACGGAATAGATGCAGTAGGACAAAAACTTTGTTCTCTCCGCCATTGCGCCGGAAACTATTGTAGCCGCCGTTGCGCAGAACACCATATTGAACACGAAGTTGTGCCACGGGAAGTTTGCAAAGTCCGTAAATATCTGCAAATTCGGCAGCCCGACAAGTCCGAACAGCGCGTCCTCGCCGCACAGCAGTCCGAAGCCCAGAACCATAAATACCACGGTTCCAAGGCAGAAATCCATCAGGTTTTTCATTATTATGTTCGCCGCATTTTTGGCTCTTGTAAAGCCTGTTTCAACCATTGCGAAGCCGCATTGCATAAAGAAAACGAGCGCCGCGCCGATTAGAAACCACACGCCCTCCGTTCCGAAGATCGTGGAGTTTACGGCATTCATAATGTCGTTCATAAAAGTTCCCCCTTATTAAGATAAATATAAAAAAGGTGTGCAGCTATTTTTCACTTCCAAAAAATGCCGCACACCTTTGTGCCTGAGTTTTGCTTTGGTCTGTGCCAAAGCTATTCTGTTTTTTAGCTTACTTTCAGCCGAAAAATCAGCCTGCAATCCCCCGCCCGCCAAGGCAAGCCTTAATCAAGCGCCGCGAACGCCATTATTCGGCGGCGCAAGGCTTTATGGGGTTGAGTATTGAAAATCAAATTTATCAAATGCTGAACAGCATATCGCCGTATGACGGATAGGGCCAATAGTCTGAGGATACGTTTACCTCCATTTCGTCGCCGACAGCCCTCAGCTCGGACATAGCGGCAAACACGGTTCCCTGATAGAAGTCCGCAAGAGCCTGAACGCCCTCTACGTCCTTCGCCTTTATGAGAGCCTCCTCTAAAGCCGCAATCTTCTTTGAGAAGCACACATTGAGCTTTGAGAGCTTTTCGGCAAGCTCGATCTCTACGTCGCACGGGATAGTGTCGGACAGAGCCTTCTTTGAAAGAGCAGTATCCGTAAGCTCTCTCACATAAGCCGATACTGACGGGAGAATATCCTTCTTAGCCATATCGAGCATTGTTTCAGCCTCTATATTGATAACCTTTGAGTAGTTCTCAAGCATTATCTCGTATCTCGCGTTCAGTTCCTTCTCGGTATAAACCTTGTGCTTTGTGAAGAGCTTGACGTTCTTCTCTGTGAGGTATCTGCTGAACGCCTCCGGAGTGGAGCGGAGATTTGAAAGTCCTCTCCTCTCGGCCTCAACGAGCCACTCGTCGGCGTAGTTGTCGCCGTTGAAGATTATCCTCTGGTGCTCTGTAAACGCCTTCTTTATTATATCCTTTACCGCGCTGTCAAAATCGTCCGCCTTTTCAAGCTCGTCGGCAAAGAGCGAAAGCTCCTCAGCGACTATTGTGTTGAGCATTATGTTCGGGCAGGCTATATTCAGCGCGGAGCCGAGCATACGGAACTCAAACTTGTTGCCCGTGAAGGCAAACGGCGAGGTGCGGTTTCTGTCGGTGGTGTCCTTTGTGAAGTCGGGAAGCACGTTGGAGCCGAGCTGCATCTTGTGCTTGCCGTCGGCGGAGTACTCCGTGCCCTCTACTATTGAATCTATAACGGCCTGAAGCTCGTCGCCGAGGAACATTGAGATTACCGCCGGAGGAGCCTCGTTGGCTCCGAGTCTGTGGTCGTTGCCCGCGCTTGCGACGGAAATTCTGAGCAAATCCTGATACTCGTCAACGCCCTTTACAACAGCCGCTAAGAAGAGCAGGAACTGCGTGTTCTCGGCGGGCATTTTGCCCGGGTTCAGCAGATTTTTGCCCGTGTTTGTTGAAATAGACCAGTTGTTGTGCTTTCCGCTTCCGTTCACTCCCGCAAACGGCTTTTCGTGGAGCAGGCAAACCATTCCGTGCTTTTCGGCGGTCTTTTTCATTATCTCCATTGTGAGCTGGTTGTGGTCGGTCGCGAGGTTAGTCGTTGTGAATATCGGGGCAAGCTCGTGCTGTGCCGGAGCAACCTCGTTGTGCTTCGTCTTTGCGAGTATGCCGAGCTTCCAAAGCTCGCGGTCAAGGTCAGCCATAAACTCGACTACTCTCGGCCTTATAACGCCGAAATAGTGGTCCTCAAGCTCCTGCCCCTTCGGGGCCTTTGCTCCAAAGAGCGTTCTGCCCGTATATCTGAGGTCCTTTCTCTGCTCGTAAAGCTCCTTGTCTATCAGGAAGTACTCCTGCTCGGGGCCTACCGTTGTAACTACTCTTGTCGTTTCGTTGTCGCCGAAAAGCCTTAATACTCTTACCGCCTCGTCGCTTATTCTCTCCATAGAGCGCAGCAGCGGGGTCTTTTTGTCGAGCACCTCTCCGGTGTATGAGCAGAACGCCGTCGGAATGCACAGAGTGCCGTCCTTTATAAAGGCGTATGAGGTCGGGTCCCAAGCCGTGTAGCCTCTCGCCTCGAAGGTGGCTCTTATGCCGCCCGAGGGGAACGACGAAGCGTCAGGCTCGCCCTTTATAAGCTCCTTGCCGGAGAACTCCATTATAACTCTGCCGTCGTCGGTCGGGTTGATGAAGCTGTCGTGCTTCTCCGCCGTGATGCCCGTCATGGGCTGGAACCAGTGCGTGTAGTGGGTGGCTCCCTTTTCAACCGCCCAATCCTTCATCGCGTTGGCTACTATGTTCGCCACGTTCAAATCGAGCACGTCGCCGTCCTGAATCGTCTTTTTCAGCGCCTTATAGGTCTGCTTGGGCAGGCGCTCCTTCATTGTTGCGTCGTCAAATACGAGGCTTCCGAAAATTTCGGGAACACTAACCGGTGTGGACATTTAAAATCTCTCCTATCCTCTTTTTAATGTTTTTTGGGTCGTGAAATTTGCGAATGTTGAAACGCTGAATCGGTAAAACAAAAACGACGCTAAAAGCCCCTTGGACTTCAGCGTCGTTGCTGTCTTTCTGCCCTAAAGTATATATTATCGGGCTTTCTTTGTCAAGCCATTTTTGAAATTTTGCAAGTTATTTTTCAATTTCTTGCATTTTACCGCCACATTTGTATAATTTGGGCTGATTATTGTTGATTTTTCACAAGACCGAACAAGATTTATTGCAAAACGCTCTCGGCACACTTGCAGGGCGCGCATTTGACAGATACGGCTTTAAGACTTTGCTTTAAGGCGAAATACCGATTTCTTGTTATATAATATGACGCTGATACATCAGCCGTGCCGTAATGCTCCTTGCCGCGAAAAAGAGCGGCCCCGCATTTCCGGCGGGGTCGCTCTGTTGTATCAAAACTTGATTTTATCCGAGATGTAAACCTTAAGGCTCTCTATCGGTATCCTTTCCTGCTGCATTGTGTCGCGGTCGCGGACGGTCACACAGCGGTCGGTCTCCGAGTCAAAGTCGTATGTTATGCAAAGCGGAGTGCCGATCTCGTCCTGGCGGCGGTAACGCTTGCCTATGGAGCCTGCGTCGTCAAATTCAACCATAAAGTCGCTTGAGAGGTCCGAGAATATCTCCTCAGCCTTTTCGGAGAGCTTCTTTGAGAGAGGAAGCACGGCTGCCTTGAACGGGGCAATGGCGGGGTGGAGCCTCAAAACAACGCGCGTGTCCTTTTCGTCAAGCTGTTCCTCGTCGTACGCCTCGGTGACTATCGCGAGGAATAATCTCTCGACTCCGAGCGACGGCTCTATGACGTAAGGCACATATCTCGAATTGTCCGTCGGGTCGAAGTATTCAAGGCTCTTTCCCGAGTGATTCTGATGCTGAGTGAGGTCGTAGTCGGTTCTGTCGGCGATTCCCCAAAGCTCGCCCCAGCCGAACGGGAAGAGATACTCGAAGTCCGTCGTCGCCTTTGAGTAGAAGCACAGCTCCTCGGGCGAGTGGTCGCGCAGTCTGAGGTTTTCCTCCTTGATGTTGAGAGAGTAAAGCCAATCTCTGCAAAAGCTCCTCCAGTAGTCGAACCACTCTAAATCGGTTCCGGGCTTGCAGAAAAATTCAAGCTCCATCTGCTCAAACTCCCTCACGCGGAAGATGAAGTTTCCCGGCGTTATTTCGTTTCTGAAGGATTTTCCTATCTGCGCAACGCCGAACGGAACCTTTTTGCGGCTCGTTCTCTGAATGTTCGCAAAGTTTACGAATATGCCCTGCGCCGTTTCCGGACGGAGGTATATCTCGTTCTTGCTGTCCTCGGTAACGCCCTGGAACGTCTTGAACATGAGATTAAACTGCCTTATGTCGGTGAAGTTGTGCTTTCCGCAGTTCGGGCAGGGTATCTCGTGCTCGTTTATGTATTTCATCATATCCTCGTTTGACCAGCCCGCTACGTTGGTGCCGTCGAAATCCTCTATCAGGTCGTCGGCTCTGTGGCGGGTTTTGCAGTCGCGGCAGTCCATCAGCGGGTCGGAAAAGCCGCCGAGATGTCCCGAGGCTACCCACGCCTGCGGGTTCATCAGTATAGCCGCGTCAAGGCCGACGTTGTACTTGTTTTCCTGAATGAATTTCCTGCGCCACGCGTTTTTGATATTGTTTTTAAGCTCAACGCCGAGCGGACCGTAATCCCATGTGTTTGCAAGGCCGCCGTAAATTTCAGACCCGGGATATACAAAGCCCCTGCCCTTGCACAGAGCCACTATTTTTTCCATACTCTTATCGCTGTTGTTCATATTGACAAATCCTTTCAGATACAGCTTTCGCTTTGATTTTTGCACGCCGCCGGAGGAATAGTAACAGAGCCTGTAAAGCCGTGTCCGCAGCTGTGCTGTAACAAATATTATCTTATTCCAAAGCGGCGGTTTTGTCAAGGAAAAGGGGCGGGGAGTCGGGCGCTTTCGGGGCGGCGACCCGCAAATTCCCGCCTCCGGCGGGAATTTGCCGAAAAACGCGGCGGCGCAGGGTCGGCATCACGGGGAAGGGGCTCCGGCGGCCGCGTTTTTCCGGCGCGGCTGCCGCCGCGCCGGTCGCCGCCCCGAAAGCGCGATGCCCGCGACAGCGGGCGAGCTTACCCCAAAGCAAAAGCCGCCCAAGGTTAATCGGGCGGCTAAGCATTAAGACAGACCGTATTCTTTCGGGTTTTATTTAATTTAATCGCGGCAAAAAGGACAATATGTCCTTAAAACCGGGCGCAAGCAAAAGGCCCGGCGGGCGCTCACCTGAACGCTATAATAATGTACTGTCCGCCGCTCTCGTTCAGGTTTGCCCTGAAGCCGTCGCTCATGGAAGCCGAATACGACAGCACAAGGCTGGAGCCGGTAAGAGAAAGCCCCTTTGTGCCGCCGTAGCCGGAAACAACAACTCCGCCGTTTATAACGTCCCCCGTCGCCTCGTGTACCACGCTCACGCTGTTCTTCTTCTGAACGATGACGAACTTCGGGGGAAAGTCGAAGCTAATCGTTGCGCTCGACGTGCCGGTGCCGAGATGCTGAGTTATCTGCACGGGAGCGGATACTCTCAGCTTTTCATCGGAGGTAAGGTGTATTTCGGAGTTTTTCGTGTGAGAGCCGACGACGGAGTCGATTATGCTGTTGTCCGAAACAAAGTCGGAGCGCGTCGGGTGATCGGTGCCGAGCCAGGCGTTAAGTCCCAGATTTGCCGTTTTGTTTGTCGATGCCATATTGTCAATCCTTTCTAAGGCTCAAGGGAGTCTATTTCGTCCCAAGTGTAATTTTTCTCCTCGATCTGCTGGAACGTAAGACTGCGCGAATCCATCTGGTCCCAGCTCATGGTTCCGAATATGACCACGATTTCAAGGTGCGCCGGCAAAAGCTCCTCAAGCTGCTCCCTTATCCACCCCTTGTAAGCCTCGTTGGGGCGCATACTGCTCAAATCTATAACGACGGTGAATATGGCGGGCTTTTCGCTTATTGTAAAATCCTCCGCGCCGAGCGAGGTCAAAATCTCCTCAACACTGCGCATTGTAAAGCTGCCGGTGTTCAGCCGAAGTCTTTTTATGAGCCAATCGCGCCTCAGTCCGGCGCTCGTGCTGAGATGCGGCGCTCCGAAGATCTCCTCCCAGCTTGTAAGCCCAAAGCTCTGCGCCGTCGGAATAAACGCCTCGCGGATTATCAAATCGAGCTTTTCGTCCTCGGCGTCAATGCCGTGACCGAGAGTCCTTATCTCCCTGTCGTTGGCTTTCCCCTGAGCAAGGTCGTATAGCTTGGTGGGGAGCAGCTTCTTTTTCATACTGTAATAAGCCTTCAAGCGGCGTCAACCTCCGTATATGTTTATTGTGCCGAGGGTATAAAGCTGCGACGGCTTGGCGGTTATGTTGAGCATAGAGCTGCCGGAAAAGAGGAACGAATCTATGCCGGGAGCCTTTGCGACGGCAGCCCCGAGCTTTGAGGTATATACTCCCTCGCCGACGCGCAGCGAGGCGAAGAACTCGCGGATATTCGTCGTTATGTCACGCCTCACGTCGGAGAAATCATAGCCGCTTTTTACGGCGAGATAAAGCGATACGTTTGTGGAAATAAGCTCTGCGGACTGCACGAGAACGTCCACGTTCAGCTCTCTCTCGCTTGAAATAAGCTCCTGCACCTTCTGAGTGTACGAGGAATCAAGCGTGCTTCCCCGTCCGGCTATGTATATGTCTATCGTCCCGTTTCCGCGCACCCTCGGCACGACGTTGGCTGAGTGAACGCCGTCCACGCTCTCGGCGAGCCGACGGTAGTACGCCTTGTTTACGCCGGTGGACGGGGTTTTTATGTCGTCGAGTATTCTCCTCCTCAGCGACTCGTCGTCCTCAAGGTCTGAGCCGCCGGTAAACGCCTCCGCGTTTTCGACGGACAGGAGCGAGTTCAGCTGCTTTGTAATTACCGTGATACAGCCCGGGGCGGCGTTGCCTGAGCTGCCTGCGGAAACGGCGACGGCGGGAACGGTAACGCTGAGCCTGCTCTTGTAAATCTGAGCAGCCTCGGTCGTCGCAAAGACGGCTGGATTTTTCCCAACGGTGGAGCAAAGCGTTCCGGCGGGTATGGCTATATCCGAGGCGGCAGGCTCCGCAACGGAAAAGGTAAGCTCCCCTGCGGCGGCGGTGGGTTGTTTTCTCGAAAGGCCGCGCATGGAGGCGTGGTATTCAAGCTGAGTGCCGGACGCGGTCTGCGGAAAGAGCTGGTTGTTTATCCATTCGATAGAGCTTTGCAGGTTGAACAGCTCGCCCGCAAGGAGCTTTATTTTTATGGAAATGTCGGAAGCGTCGCTGCAATCGCAGCCCGTAAGCTCTCTGTATTTTTCGACCATTCTGCTCTCAATTTCGTCATAGCTCTCCATCAGACCGTCACCTCCACCGTTCCGCTTTCGTCCATAATGGATACGTCGAGCGATATTTTGATTTTCCCGTCGTCCGTGCGGCTCACGCACAGCTTTCCGAGCCTTGTCTGCGGAATATCCGCGACCGCCTCGCGGGCCAAAAGCTCGGCGCGGCTGTGCATAGCGTCCTCAAGCTCCGTGTCGCCGTCAAGCTCGGAGCCGAGCGAGCGCGAGTAAATGAAGCTCGCCCGCT
Source organism: uncultured Clostridia bacterium (assembly GCA_947588875.1). Classification (GTDB taxonomy): domain Bacteria; phylum Bacillota; class Clostridia; order Oscillospirales; family Acutalibacteraceae; genus UBA7067. The sequence goes on along the minus strand of CANPZK010000005.1, from coordinate 5,408 downwards.
TCATTTTAAGGCTTATGTAGACCCTCTGCATAAGCTCCGCAAGACCGCTTATCAGATACGGCATACCCCTGCCGTCGAGGTCGAACTCGCCGTTTAAAAGAGCGGTGTCCATTACGCTATCACCCTCCCGTTTGCAACTATCGAGCCGTCGTTTTTCAAAACGAGTCGAGCGCCGCCTGCGGAATACAGCATTACCTCGCCCGGCGAAAGCCCCTGAACGCTTTCGGCGACCATTCCGAGCGATACGCTTCCGCCGCCTATCGGCAAAACTATCGTCTGTACCCCGTCGGGCATAACCGACGCTATTCCGAACGGAGCAACGCACTTTATCTCGCCGTGCGGCTTTGTGCCGTTGGCGTCTATGACCGAGCCGCGCGACGACGTTACGCGCGCGTCCTCCGCGCCCCGTGAGCGGCGCGTCTGCTCCTCAATGCTTTTTGAAAGCCACATATTCTTTCTCCCTTCATCTTCATTCGTTGATTTTTATTTTCCCCGCCGCGGTTATCGCCGTTGAAAAGCCGTTTGAGCCGAGGGACTGCTTTACCCTTGAGCAAATCAGCCCGTCGAAGGTATCGCCGCCGCCGAGCGTTATTTTTATGGAGCTTCCAAGCGGACAGCGGATAAATTCGGGCGAGCTGATTTTTATCTGGAGGCTCTCCGCGTTTCCGTCGGAAATCAGCTTTTCGCCGTATGAAACGCCGGAAACGGAGCCGTCGACAAATCGCGTCCTCACAATGCCGAGCCGCTCCGCAATCGGGTTTGTCGTTTCAATGTCGTAGTCGTCGTGCTCCGGCGGCTTGGTGTGAACGGAGGAGATGAGCTTGTAATATCGGCGGCTCAGCAGGGCGCTCGTGTATTTTATCCCGCCGTCGTTGCAAAAATAAAGGCTCGGCGCGTCGTCCGAACAGAGGATAACTCTGCCGCTCTCGTCGAGATACGGCAGGCGCGAGTAGCACTGAGAGCAAAAGCTCTTTATAACCTGCCAGTGCGACAGCCCCTTGTATATCCTCATGTCGGCGTACTCCCCGCTGTCGCGGCAGACAAAGCCTAGCCCGAACGGCTCGATGTGCTCGCGGGCGATAAGACGAGCGTCGGCGTTTTTGTAGTCGCACGCCTTGGCTTCGTTGTCGAGCAAAAGCGCGGCTTTGCTGCGCGCGTATATCGTGACTGCCGCGCCTGAGCCGCTCTCAAGCTGTCTAAGCTCGTCGATTATGCCCGTAAATATCAAGGAGCCGTCGTATTCAAGCTCTATTTCACAGCCGCAGCGCTCGGGAATATCGCAGTACGGCAGTTCGAGCGTCATATCATCGGCGGCGCCAAGCTCGCGGTTTATCTCAAACGAAACGGGGGCGGGCAGAGCTGTTTTTACGCCGTCGGCGGAAATAAGCCATAGCTTCAGCAAAGCCTTATCACCCACCCTTTTTCAAGCTCGTCGGGTCGCTTTACGAAGGTGTTGAGGCGCAAAAGCTCCTCGACCGCAACGCCGTATTTGTAGCCTATGTCCCAAAGCGTTTCGGTGCTTTTGGCGGTCACGCTTTTTACGGCGAGAACGTCGCCCTGAACGGAGGACGACGAGCAGGTGAACGAAAAGTCTATATCTATGAGATTTTCGCTCGGGCTGAGGGAGTATTTAAGCGAGGTGAGAACAGCCCTTACCGACGGGAACGGGGAAACGGACAAAAGCCGCCCCTCTCCGCCGAGACAGTCGAGCAGTCTCAGGAGCTTTTCAAAGCAGTCCTCGCCGGTTATAACTCCGCTGCCGCTTACAACGGCGTTGTCAAGGCATATCGGCTTAAAGAGCGAGTCCGAAAACGGATATATCCGCTTTGAGCCGAGAACGCCGCTTTGAACGGTAAGCGTTTTCGGGTTGTGCATAAACGTGTACTCCCCAAACTTCATCAGAGTAAAATTTTTCACGTCTCCGCCTCCGTTTCCCTAAAGCCCGAATACCGCCTGCTGTCGCGCTCGAGTATCTCGCTGACCGCCTCCGCAAGCTCCCCGGCGCTCATTTTGCCCAAAGGCTCGGTAAGCTGTTCAGTCATTCAAAAACTCTCCTTCCGATTATTTTAACGCGCTCGCGCAATCCGTCCTCAACCTCGTACTCGGTCACGGCGCAGTCCTCCGCCATTATCCCGTTTAAGACAAAATCGTCGAAGCGAAACGGATATTTCAACTCGCGCAGGCTTTTGTCGTCGTCGGTTATGTAGCGCTCAACCGTGATTTCAACTCGCTCGCCCGCGTCGTGATAGGCGGTCGGAACCTCCTCGCCGTAGCAGTAAACGGGCAGGCGCACGGGCGACAGCGAGCAGTTTATTTTCCTGCACCGATAAGACGTACCGTTAAAGAGCGCGTTGAACGAATCCCCGAGCGTAAGGCTCGACTTTTCGTCGGGCAGATAGCTTGTTGATATTACGATTCGCGTTTTGTACGCGTGGCAGGAGCTTACAAACTCGGCGGCGAGTATTTTTGTGCTCTCCGAGTACCTTGAATAATAGTCGAGGTGCAGCTCGGATAATAGGGCGAACGCGAGCGACTGCGAATGTGCGCCGCCGAGCGCGGCGGGGGAGTAAATATCGACAAAGACGGAGAAGTCCGACGCAATCTTTACGCTTTCGCCGTAGCTTTCAACACTCCTGTCCTCCGCGCCGAGCAGACCTATCGCGCATATTGTCCTCTTAACGGGATTGTCCGCAGTCCTGTTCGGAAACGCGTCCGTTACGAGACAGTCCTTGAATTCGTCGCTGTGGGCAACGGCGCGCTCTATACATTTCTTTATATCATTATAGTCCATTTAATCGCCCTCGCCTTCATAACAGCCCAGCACCGCCCAAAGATAAACCGGACGGTCCATAAAGAAATACGTTTCGGATTTTCTGACGGTAAAGCGCTTTTTCATCGACGGACACTCTATGACGTAATCCTCAAGCGGCGGCGAAAGCTCAAGCTCGGGCGGGGCTATCAGAAGATAATGCGAGCCGTCGTACATTCCCTGAGTGAGCGCGCTGCCGTCGAGGTATATCTTGTTTTTGTATCTGAGCGGCTGAATGAATACGCTGTGCGTTTTTGAGCCGCCGCCGTTTGACACAGACACCGAGCACCCGAAGCGGCGGATAAGGTCGCCGGTTATCTTTGAATAATTCATGGATATATCGCCTCAAAAATAAAGTCTTCGTCCTTTAAAAAGGACTTTATATTCTCCATACATACGTCAAGATACTCCCTCGCGCTTGACGCGCCTTTGAGCGTGCTGAGGCTTAAGGAAACGTCCCCCGCCTTAAAGCTCGATACATCGCCGCCTCCTCCGATGAGAAAATAATTATAAGCGGCGGCAGCGGCGGCAGCCGCGCAGAATGGCTCCGAATTTGCGGCGACGACCTCTTTGCTTGATGCGGCGGACTCAAGGCGGGCAGCAGCGTCGCGGCAGAGGAAGCGGTATGCTTCCGCTTCCTCGCTGTTTAAGCCGCACAGAGTCGCAAAGCGCGCAAATATCAATTCATCGTCCATGCAGCCGCCCCCAATCAGATATTCAGCACCTTGGCGGCGTTTACAAAGAGCTTGGCGAAGCCGGCGGTGCTGGTGATCGAGGCGCGCTCAAGCTGACGGTCTATGAGCTTGTCGTAGTCGGTCACGATGTCGCCCGCCTGAACCATTTCAAGGGCGCAGTTTTTGTCAAGACCGATTATTTGTTTGCCGCTCATCGACGGAACGTGTATCAGCGTTGCGCCCATAGGCGTAATGAGCTTGCCGGTGCCGTGAAAATCAAGCCCCGCGCGCGAATCCTGCATTTCGGGCAGGGCGAGAAGCGCCTGGACCGCCTCGGTCGAGGCGAGCATGGTGTTCAGCTCATATGGGGAGAACTTGGCCCAGAAATTGATGAGGTCAGCATAGGTGAGCGTGCCGGAGGACTCCACCTCTATTACCTCGGCGGGGTTTGAATTGCCGTCGCCGTTGAGGATAACGTCCACAGCGTCGCTGAGCTGCATTCGTCCTATGTAAGCCCCTATCTGGCGCAGAGTGACCGTAAAGAGGTCGAGCCTCTGATAGCGCAGAGCCTCATAGGACGAAACGAGCATTCTGCCTCTTTTGAGGAGCTTTACGAGATTTTCCTGTATTTTTATCTCTGTTTCGGGAATAAAGGAGCCTTCCATCAACGGAGCCGGGTCATAGCTTTTCTCAAACGGGTCGGAAACGATGCTGCGGTAATCAATTCCGTCTATCCTCGTTGTGGTCGCTACGATGTCGTTTATCACGTTGTACTGCTCAACGCCGGTGAACACGGCTCGTCTTACATATTCGGGAAAAAGGGACGCGGAGGACGAGGTCTGGAAAAACTTCTCAACGGAGTCGCTGTTTTTCCCCTTGACCTTTATGTCAAATCTCTTGAGCTGGCGCTGGAAGGCGTCTGTTCCCTCAAGAGCGGTTCCCTTGTACGCGCCCGACGGGTCAAGCTCCTCAAGCACCTGAGAGAGATTTTTGCCGCTTTTTGCGTACATATTTCTGTCTATTTTTATTGTTTCAAAATTTGCCATTACTTATACCCCCCCTTTAAAGAAGAATTCCCGCAACGCCGCCGAGAGCGTACAAAACAAGTACGCGCAGTGGACTGTCATAGTCCCTCTTTATCATACTGTCGGTGACGGCGGAAATCGTGTTGTAGCCGACCGTAATCGTGCCGTTTTGCTTGACCTCGACATACCCGCGAATCTGAACCGCGGCGTAGCCGTTTCTTACCCCGAGGCAAACTCCAATCGGCTCGTCGCCCGAGACGCAAAGCTTAACCGAGTTGCTTCCGCCCATCTTTACAAACTGACCCGGCGAGGTTATGTCCGAGCTGCACTTGAACGTGACTACCTGCTTGTCAAGACCGTGCAAATTAAGATTCATAATATTGATTCCTTTCTTTTAAATGATGTAATCGTCGCATACTCTGCCGACGGATTGCTCCTTGTCGCCGCCAAGCTGAGGAGAGGCGCTTTTTCTTTCAAAGGCGGCTTTAAACGCCTTCAGCTCGCTTATCGTCATTCTCTCCGCAACCGAGGAAAGAATCTTTGGCTCAACGCCGTTTTCCTCAAAGGCATTGAGCTTTAAAATATCGCCTATCAGCTCGCGGCGATAGCTTTCGCCCTCGCTCGACAGCTGCTTAAGCCTTTCAATATAGCCGACAAGCTCGGCTTTTTCGCCGTCGCTGAGCGTTATATTGCCCGCTGATTTGAGCTTCTTCGACAAACTGTCCAATAAATCGACCTCCGTATCAAATTTCTTTATAACCCCCGCGCTTCTCTGCGCCGGAACCGCAACAAAGCTCCACTCATAAGCGTCGCTCACGTCGCCGAGCTTGCCGAAGCACAGCGAGCCGTCGTATGACTGTCCCTTTTTATGGACGCAGTCAAAGCCGTTCATGTCGCCGC
>CANPZK010000004.1 GCA_947588875.1 uncultured Clostridia bacterium | reverse complement strand
TGAAGTCGGCTTTGTCGGCGCTTCCCGCCCATTCAAAGTTCAGCTCGTCGTCCGAGGTGTAAACGCTCATGGTGATGGAGTTGTCCTCGGCTATCTTGTATTCGCCGGCTGTGCCGCCTATGATGCAGGTGTTGTCGTCGTTAAATTCGCACCAGCTTTGTCCCATGTAACTCCAGTTGCCGAGGATAAGCTCCTTCGGCGGCTTTGAACCGCTGTCGGAACAGCCGAAGGAAAAGAGCAGAATGAGAACGGCTCCGATTAACGCCGCAATCGGCTTGTATGCTTTGAAAGTTTTTATGCCGTTAATATTTTGTGTGGTGTTCATTATGATTATCTCCCTTATATTGTTTGTTATAGCTTTTTCGCAGCGGCGCATTATCTTTGTGCGCGCCTTATAAAGTCTTGCTGTGATTTTAATAGTAGAATGAACGGGGCGCAATGTCAATAAAAATTTTAAGAATATATTTTTGCGGCTCGGCTCTTGAGGCTCTGTGATTCGCGCTCGCTGTCGCATTTCCGCGTTTTAAGATTTTGCGGTTTTGAAGTTCGGGCGGCGACCGGCGCGGCGCAGCCGCGCGGAAAACGCGGCGGGGGCAGGGTTTTTCCTCTGTCGGGGGAGTCTTGCCGCCGCGTTTTTGCCCGCTTCCCGCCGCGGGCGGGAAGCGGGCGGTCGCCGCCCGTATCTGCGTCGCCCGCACAACGCGGCCGAGAAATATAAATGCGACAGCCCAACACGCTCAAAATGCACATTAATCGAGCGTACACAAGCATAATTGCCGAGCCTGCGCCGCCTTAAAACGCCGTTTACACCGAGCCTGCAAGCCCGATAATTAGCGACTCGCAAAGCCTTTAAAATTTTGATTGATTTTTTTCCTGTTTTAAGTTAAAATATTATGATGGTGATAGTTATGAAAAGCGTTTTGATAATAACCAAAACGGAACAAAGCATGACTCCGCTGAAAGAGCTTATGATAAGCGAGGGTTACAGCGACGCCGCCTGCGCCAACAACGCCGAAACAGCCGAAGAGCTTGTGCGCGGCAGAGCCTTTGACGCAATAGTCGTAAATACGCCGATACTCGGCGGCGGAGGAATAGATTTGTCCGTAGAGCTTTGTCGGAGCACGCGCGCGGGAGTGTTCGTGCTTTTGAAGAGCGAGGTATATGAAAAATGCTTTGAGGCGCTGGAGGAAAAGGGAGTTTTCGCGGTGAAAAAGCCCGTAAACCTCACCTGCTTTCACCGGTGTCTGCGAACTTGGGAAATTTCAAAAAAGAGGCTTGGATTTCTCGAGGCGGAAAACACAAAGCTGAAGCATCAGGTTGAGGAGATGAAAATAATCAACCGTGCGAAATTCACGCTGATGCAGTGCCTGACCATGAGCGAGGAGCAGGCGCACCGCTACCTTGAAAAGCAGGCGATGGATATGCGCATCAGCAAGCTCGATATGGCGCGCAGGGTGCTGAGCACATACGAGCTGTAAGCATACAAAAACAGACTATTTGAAAGGAATTGATTCTATGAGCCGCAAGGCGTACCTGATACTCGAAAACGGCAGGACATTTGAGGGAACAAGCTTCGGCGCGGAGAAGGAAGCGGTCGGAGAGCTCGTCTTTACGACGGCGATGACAGGATACCTTGAAACACTAACTGACCCGAGCTACTACGGTCAGGTAGTTATTCAGACATTCCCTTTAATCGGAAACTACGGGGTAATTCCCTCCGATTTTGAGAGCAAACACCCCGCGCTCAAAGCGTATATCGTAAGAAACAGGTGTCAAGAGCCGTCCAACTTCCGTTGCGAGGGTATCCTTGACACTTTTTTAAAGGACGAGGGAATACCGGGAATATACGACCTTGACACAAGAGCGATAACAAGGATAGTGCGCGAATACGGCGTTATGAACTGCAAGGTGACCTATTCGCTCGACAATTTGGAAAAGGATCTTGAACAGATAAGGAGCTACAAGGTTACAAACGCGGTCGCCTCGGTGTCGAGCGGAGAGCGCGAGGAGTTGAAGGCGGAGAACGCAAAGCGCCGCGTTGTGCTGTGGGATTTCGGCGCAAAGGGCAATATAGCGAGAGAGCTTGTAAAGCGCGGCTGCGACGTAACGGTCGTTCCGGCGAACACGACCGCCGAGGAGATACTCGCGCTGAAGCCGGACGGAATAATGCTCTCAAACGGCCCCGGCGACCCGCAGGAGAATACGCAGATAATAAGCGAGCTTAAAAAATTGTGCGAGAGCAAGCTGCCCACCTTCGGCATCTGCCTCGGGCACCAGCTTCTCGCCATGTCGCAGGGGGCAAAAACGCACAAGCTCAAATACGGGCACAGAGGCGCGAATCAGCCGGCGACAGAAACCGAAACGGGCAGAGTTTATATCACAAGCCAGAACCACGGCTACGCGGTTATGAGCGAAACGCTTCCGAAAAACGCGCGGGAGAGCTTTGTGAACGGAAACGACGGCACCTGCGAGGGAGTAAGCTACAATGATATGCCGGCGTTCTCGGTGCAGTTCCACCCCGAGGCGTGCGGAGGGCCGCTCGATACGGCGTTCCTCTTTGACAGGTTTATTTCAATGATGGATCAATAAATCACGGCTGCTGAAAGGAATGTGACAAATGCCACTGAATAAGAATATTAAAAGAGTAATGGTTATCGGCTCGGGTCCTATCGTTATAGGACAAGCTGCTGAATTTGATTACGCGGGAACTCAGGCTTGCCGCGCGCTCAAGGAGGAGGGGCTTGAGGTAATACTCATAAACTCAAACCCCGCCACCATAATGACCGATAACGCGATGGCGGACAAGATATACATAGAGCCGCTCAACCTTGAAACGGTCAAAAGAATAATTAAAAAGGAAAAGCCGGACAGCCTGCTGTCCACCCTCGGCGGACAGACCGGCCTTACGCTCTCCATGCAGCTTGCGAGAGAGGGCTTCCTCGAAAAGGAGGGGGTTCAGCTCTTGGGAGCCGATCCCGACACCATCGACAAGGCGGAGGACAGGCAGATGTTCAAGGACACAATGGAGTCCATCGGACAGCCGGTTATACCGTCAAAGGTAGTAAACGACGTCGAGTCGGCGGTTGAATTTGCACAGGAGATAGGCTATCCCGTGATAATACGTCCGGCGTTCACGCTCGGCGGAACGGGCGGCGGAATAGTAAACAACGAGGAGGAGCTGCGCGAGATAACAGCCAACGGACTGGAGCTTTCGCCCATAACCCAGGTGCTTGTAGAGAGATGCATCGCGGGCTGGAAAGAGATAGAGTTTGAGGTAATGCGCGACAGCAAGGGCAACGTTATCACAGTCTGCTCAATGGAGAACCTCGACCCGGTAGGCGTTCACACGGGCGACAGCATAGTTATCGCTCCGACGGTGACGTTGTCCGACAAGGAGTATCAGATGCTCAGGAGCGCATCTCTCAATATCATATCCGCGCTCGGAGTAGAGGGCGGCTGTAACTGCCAGTTCGCGCTCAATCCCGAGAGCTTCGAGTACGCCGTAATAGAGGTAAACCCGAGGGTATCGCGTTCCTCGGCGCTCGCGTCAAAGGCGACCGGCTACCCGATAGCTAAGGTGTCGGCTAAGATAGCGATAGGATATACGCTTGACGAGATTAAAAACGCCGTTACAGGCTCGACCTACGCCTGCTTTGAGCCCGCCCTCGACTACGTTGTAGTTAAATTTCCCAAGTGGCCGTTTGACAAATTTGTATATGCCAAAAGAACGCTCGGAACACAGATGAAGGCGACGGGAGAGGTTATGTCCATCGCCCCAACTTTTGAGCAGGCTATAATGAAGGCGGTCAGGGGCGCGGAGATCTCGCTTAAAACCCTGAATCACGAAAAATTCGTAAATATGTCGGTCGAAAATCTCAGGAAGCGCCTTGAAATATGCGACGACGAAAGGCTCTTCTGCGTTTATTCCGCTCTCAAAAAGGGCATAACGGTCGAGGAAATACACGAGATAACCCTGATAGACGAGTGGTTCTTATATAAGCTGCTCAACATAATAGAGCTTGAAAACGAGCTTGAAAACGCCGCAAAGGGCGACGGGCTTACCCGCGAGCTTTATATGCGGGCAAAGCATATGGGCTTTTTGGACGAAACAATAAAGCAGATAAGCGGCTGTGAAATAGAGGAGCCTGCGGTTCCCGTATATAAGATGGTAGATACCTGCGCCGCTGAATTTAAGGCTGAAACGCCGTACTTCTACTCCACCTTTGACGAGGAAAACGAGGCGGAGGAGTTTATAGAGGAAACGAACGACGGCAAAAAGACAATAATCGTTTTCGGCTCCGGCCCGATAAGAATAGGACAGGGAATCGAATTTGACTACGCCTCGGTTCACTGCGTGTGGGCGCTCAAGCAGGCGGGCTTCGACGTTGTAATCGTCAACAACAATCCCGAAACCGTTTCTACCGACTTCGACACCGCCGACAGGCTCTACTTTGAGCCTCTGACGAACGAGGACGTTATGGGCGTTATAAAGACCGAAAAGCCGTACGGAGTTGTCGTTGCGTTCGGCGGGCAGACCGCGATAAAGCTGACGGGATTTTTGAGCCGACAGGGCGTGAACATACTCGGCACGTCCGCCGACAGCATTGATATGGCGGAGGACAGAGAGCGCTTTGACGAGCTTCTTGAAAAGCACAAAATAAAGCGTCCTCAGGGCGTGACCGTTATGACGACCGAGGAGGCGCTCGACGTTGCCGACAGAATAGGCTACCCCGTGCTGATGCGCCCGTCGTATGTTTTGGGCGGTCAGAATATGATAATCGCCTACAACAGCGACGATATAATAGAGTATATGGCTATTATTCTTTCACAGAATATAGAAAACCCGATACTCATAGATAAATATCTGATGGGAACAGAGCTTGAGATAGACGCTATATGCGACGGCGAGGATATTTTGATTCCGGGAATCATGGAGCATATCGAGCGCGCGGGAGTTCACTCCGGCGACTCGATAGCCGTATATCCGGCGTGGAACATAAGCGACGAAATGACAAAGAGAATAATCAAAAGCTCAAAGGATCTCGCGCTCTCGCTGAGGACAAAGGGACTTGTGAATATACAGTACCTCATCTACGGCGGCGACCTCTATGTTATCGAGGTCAATCCGCGCTCGTCGAGAACGATACCTTATATAAGCAAGGTGACCGGCGTTCCCATGGTGGATCTCGCCACAAGGGCGATGCTCGGGGAGAAACTCGAGGATATGGGCTACGGCACCGGACTTTACAAAAAATCTCCGTATGTCGCCGTAAAGGTTCCCGTATTCTCGTTTGAAAAGCTGATCAATGTGGACAACCACCTGGGACCCGAGATGAAATCCACCGGCGAGGTTCTCGGCGTGGCGGGAACGCTCGAGGAGGCGCTCTACAAGGGACTTACGGGCGCGGGCTACAAGATGACGAAATCCGGCGGCGTGCTGATAACGGTGAGGGATTCCGACAAGAGAGAGATAGGCGACCTTGCGAAGAAATATGCGGAGCTGGGCTTTGAGCTGTATGCAACAAGGGGAACGGCGTCCGTTCTGAAGAGCTACGGCATAAAGGCGCACGTTGTCGATAAAATACACGAGGCTGAGGAAAACACCCTTACGCTTATAGAAAGCGGAAAGATAAGCTATGTTATCTCGACCTCGTCAAAGGGAAGAATACCGTCGCGCGACAGCGTGAAGATACGCAGAAAGACCGTAGAGAGAAATATTCCCTGTCTTACGTCGCTCGACACAGCCAACGCCCTTGCGGAATGTCTGAAGAGCAGATATTCGCCGAGCAACACGGAGCTTGTGGATATTAACCATATGAGGAGAGAAAAAGTGAAATATAATTTTACAAAGATGCACGGCATCGGAAACGACTATATATATTTTAACTGCTTTGACCAGATGATAAACAACCCTGAGGGACTTAGCGTCCGCCTGTCAGACAGACGCTACGGCATAGGCGGCGACGGAATAATCCTTATTTGCCGCTCAGATGTAGCCGACGCAAAGATGAGAATGTTCAACCTCGACGGCTCGGAGGGCAAGATGTGCGGCAACGGAATACGCTGCGTCGGAAAATTCCTTTACGACCACAACCTTGTTGACACGAGCAAGGATACCGTATCGGTTGAAACGCTCAGCGGAATAAAGACCCTCACCGTATATAAGCAGGACGGAGAGGTTAAGAGCCTGCGCGTTGATATGGGCAGGGCGGAGCTCGACCCGAAGAATATACCCGTAGCTATGGATAAGGACAGGATAATCAACGAGCCTGCGTTGATAGACGGCGAGGAATACAACATAACCTGCGTATCTATGGGAAATCCGCACTGCGTTGTATTTATGGAGGATATAGACGGACTTGACATTGAATCGGTCGGCCCGAAGTTCGAGTTTGACCCGCTGTTCCCCGAGAGGGTGAATACGGAGTTTGTAAGCGTTATCGACGACCATACCATAAGAATGAGGGTATGGGAGAGAGGCAGCGGAGAAACATGGGCGTGCGGCACGGGAGCCTGCGCTGCGGCGGTTGCCTGCGTTGAGAACGGACTTTGCCCGAAGAACGAGGACATCACCGTAAAGCTCAAGGGCGGCGACCTTGTTATCCGCTATACCGATGAGACCGTATTTATGACCGGCGCGGCTGAGCGCGTATTTGACGGAGTTATAGAGCTTTAAACAAAAGGCTTGGGCGGCTTGCGCGGCGAAGCCGGACGGGGCGGCGACCCGGCGCGAACGCGCCGGGAAAAACGCGGGGAGCAGAGCCCCTGCCCCGTTTCGGGATTTCGCCCCCCGCGTTTTTTTGCTGATTTCCGCGCAGCGGAAATCAGCGGTCGCCGCCCCGTCCGGCGCGCCGCGTGCTGTGATACGCGTAAAGACGTTGGGCGCGTCCGGCGGAAACTAATACCTTATCGAAAGACAGAAAGAAAGGATTTTTGGGGAATGACAAAATATATATTTGTGACGGGAGGCGTTGTGTCGGGTCTCGGCAAGGGAATAACGGCGGCGTCGCTCGGAAGACTTTTAAAGGCAAGAGGCTACAAAATAGCGGCGCAAAAGCTCGACCCGTATATAAACGTCGACCCGGGTACAATGAGCCCGTTCCAGCACGGCGAGGTCTATGTGACCGAGGACGGAGCCGAAACGGACCTCGACCTCGGACACTATGAGCGCTTCATCGACGAGAACCTGAACAAATTTTCAAATCTTACGACAGGCAAGGTTTACTCAAACGTCCTCGAAAAGGAGAGGGCGGGAGATTATCTCGGAGAAACGGTACAGGTAATTCCCCATATTACCAACGAGATAAAGAATTTTATTTACAGCGTGGGCAAAAAGTCGAACGCCGACGTGGTAATAACCGAGATAGGCGGAACGGTGGGCGATATAGAGAGCCAGCCGTTTTTAGAGGCTATCAGACAGGTCTCTCTCGAGGTGGGGCAGGATAACTGCATCTTTATCCACGTTACCCTTGTCCCGTACATAAAGGGCTCGGAGGAGCATAAGTCAAAGCCGACCCAGCACTCGGTCAAGGAGCTGCGCTCAATCGGAATAAATCCGGACATAATCGTTTTGCGCTGCGACGAGCCGCTTGAGGAGAGCATATTTAAGAAAATAGCGCTTTTCTGCAACGTAAAGCCGGACTGCGTAATCGAAAACATAACCCTGCCGGTTTTGTATCAGGCTCCGCTCATGCTCGAGAAAAACAATTTCTCGGACATAGTGTGCCGCGAGCTGAAGCTCGACAGCAAGCCCGGAGATATGACGGAGTGGCTTGAAATGCTCGAGAGAATCGAGTCGAGAAACAAGGAGGTAAGCATCGCCCTCGTCGGAAAGTACGTCCAGCTGCACGACGCTTACCTTTCCGTAGCCGAGGCGCTTCACCACGCGGGCTATGAAAACGCCGCCCATGTAAACATCAAGTGGGTGGACGCGGAGCTTGTCACAGCATATACAGCGGACGACCTTCTCGGCGACTGCGACGGAATACTTGTTCCGGGCGGCTTCGGCGACAGAGGAATAGACGGCAAGATAACGGCGGCAAAATACGCGCGCGAGCACGATATACCTTATCTCGGCATCTGCCTCGGTATGCAGACGGCGGTTATCGAGTTCGCAAGGAACGTGTTAAAGCTCGACGACGCGAACAGCGGCGAATTTAATCCGAACAGCGAAAACAGGGTAATAGATTTGATGCCGGATCAGCTCGGAGTAGTGGATATGGGCGGCACAATGAGGCTTGGAGCATACCCGTGCAAGATAAAAGCGGGCAGCCGTATGGCTGAGGCGTACGGCAAAAGCGAGATCACAGAGCGCCACCGCCACCGCTATGAGTTTAACAACGAGTTCCGCGGCGAGTTCGAGGAAAACGGTATGCTCGTTACGGGAACGTCGCCGAACGGAATGCTTGTTGAGGCGGTGGAGATACCCGATAAGAGGTTTTACGTCGGAGTGCAGTACCACCCTGAATTTAAGAGCAGACCGAATCACGCGCACCCTCTGTTTAGGGAGTTTGTAAGAGCGTCGATTGAAAACAAAAGTAAATAAAAGAGCGCATAAGCGGCTCTAAATTGATTTTGAAAGGGAGAGAAAAATGCCACAGATCAACGAAAATTTTTTAAAGCTTGAAAAGAATTATCTTTTCATAAACATCGCAAAAAGAATAAACGAATACATCGAGAAGAACCCCGATAAAAAGGACAATATAATAAGAATGGGAATAGGAGACGTAACGCTCCCGCTCGCGCCGTGCGTTGTTGACGCGGTAAAGAAGGGCGTTGAGGAGATGGGCGTCAAGGAAACCTTCAAGGGCTATGAGGACAGCGGCACGGGCTACGACTTCCTCAAGGAGGCGGTGTCGAATTATTATAAGAGCTTCGGCGTAGATCTTCCGGCGGACGATATAAGAATAAGCGACGGCGCAAAGTCCGACTGCGGAAATATAGTTGATATATTCGGCGAAAAGAATACCGTTTTAATTTCCGACCCGGCGTATCCGGTCTATGTCGATTCCAACCTCATGAGCGGCAGAGAGGTAATATATATAGACTCTACCCGCGAAAACGGCTTTAACGCGGTTCCCGATAAAAGCGTACACGCCGATTTAATATATCTTTGCTCGCCTAATAACCCGACGGGAGCGGCGTTTACCACCGCTCAGCTCAAGGCGTGGGTCGATTACGCTCTTGAAAATAAGGCGATAATTATATACGACGCGGCATACGAGGCGTTCATAACTGAGGACGACGTTCCGAGAAGCATTTTCGCGATAGACGGAGCAAAGAGGTGCGCGATAGAAATATGCTCGCTTTCAAAGACGGCGGGCTTTACCGGACTGCGCTGCGGATATACGGTGGTTCCGAAGGAGCTTGAGGTCACGACGGACGACGGCACGGTCGTAAACGTTTCTCAGATATGGGGCAGACGGCAGGGCTCAAAGTTCAACGGCGTTTCTTATCCCGTTCAGTGCGGAGCGGCGGCTGTGTTCTCCGAGGAGGGACAAAGGCAGTGCAGAGAAAATCTTGAATATTACAAGGAGAACGCGAGGATAATCGCGAGCGCTCTCGACGAGCTCGGCATATGGTATTCGGGCGGCAAAAACTCGCCCTACATCTGGCTTGAGTGCCCCAATAATATGGGCTCATGGGAATTCTTTGACCTTCTGCTCAACGAGGCGAACGTGGTCGGCACGCCGGGCGCGGGCTTCGGTAGAAACGGCGAGGGCTATTTCAGGCTCACCTCATTCGGCGACCGCGACAACACAATAGAGGCTATGGAAAGAATAAAGAAGCTCCTTTCAAAATAAAAATTTGTGATAGGTTATGTGAATACAATACGATTTAGAAGGAGGAACAGGAATGGCTAAGAAAAAATCTCAGTTCCCGACGTACAAGGGCAGACCTCTCGTGCGCGTCGGCAGCGATCTTTACTACGGAAATATGACCGAAAAATATGTGGTGCGGCTTAAAGTCAAGTCCACCAAAATGGTGAACGATCTTGAGGTTGCGGACAAGGTGACTATTCAGCTTATGTGTACCGACCCGGATATTCCGCCGCGCAAGCAGGTCGTAAAGTCGAGTGAAAAGCAGGGGCTTTATCTCGCCATGGATATAGGCGAGATATGGCTCGACCGCGCTTTAAATGAAAAATAACAGTACACGAACAGTACACGGATAACAGTACACGGGGAGCGAAGGCTCCCCGCTTTATTTTTATCCGCTCATAGACTTCTATGTGAGAGCGCCGCGCTTCGCGCGGCGCGGGGGCGGCGACCGCGCGGCGAAGCCGCGCCGAAAACGCGGCGGCGCAGGGCAGATTCTCTGCCGGAGATCCTCCCGCGCCGCGTTTTCGGCCCCTTTCCGCCGCAGGCGGAAAGGGGCCGGTCGCCGCCCCCGAACCCCGCTCCGCATTTAGAGCTTTCTTTTCCTTGCAAAAATACGCCATTAGTAATATAATGTTAATATCTGCGGATCAATTTGGCAAAAGGGTAAACGCCGAATAACAGACGGCAAAAACGATCCGAAAACAATAACAGGGGTGTTACATATGAGAATCGTTGTTCTCGCGGGAGGACTAAGTACGGAAAGAGACGTCTCCATAACCTCGGGCTGTCTTGTAGCGGACGCTCTGCGCAAAAAGGGACATAACGTAGTGCTGCTCGACGTGTTTATGGGCTACGAGCAGGACGAATGCGATATAGAAAATCTCTTTGAGAGCAATTACAACTTTACAGCGAACGTGCCGGTCGGAAATACCGTGCCGGATATAGAGAAAATAAAGGCTTTAAGAAAGGATAAATCAGCCCGCTTTTTGGGGCGCAACGTCGAGGAAATATGCAGGAGCGCAGATATAACCTTCCTCGCCCTGCACGGCGACGTCGGGGAAAACGGAAAGCTGCAGGCGACGCTCGACCTGCTCGGAATAAAATACACAGGCTCCGGCAGCCTCGGGAGCGCGCTCGCAATGGATAAGGGAGTGTCAAAGAGCATATTCCTATGCAACAATATCTCCACGGCGGCGGGAGAGGTGTATACTAAAGCCGACCTTAAAAGCGGCGCGGCGGAGGGCTGGAACAGCTTCCCGTGCGTTGTAAAGCCCTGCTCGGGAGGAAGCAGCGTAGGCGTGTCGATAGTAAACGACAAAAACGAATACATGGGCGCGATGAACGAGGCGTTCCGATACGAGGACGAGATTCTCGTCGAGGAGTATATTAAGGGCAGAGAGCTTTCGGTAGGGCTGCTCGACGGCAAGGCGCTGCCGATAATAGAGATAGTGCCGAAGCAGGGCTTTTACGATTATGTAAATAAATATCAGCCCGGCAGTACGGAGGAATTTTGTCCGGCGGATATACCGCAGGACGTGACCGAGAAAATACAGCGCGAGGCGGAGAGAGCGTATAAGGCGCTCAAGCTCGACGCTTACGCGAGAATAGATTTTATGCTCGCGGAGGACGGCAGCTTTTACTGCCTTGAGGCGAACACCCTCCCGGGAATGACGCCTACAAGCCTTTTGCCGCAGGAGGCGGAGGTTATCGGCATAGATTATCCCGAGCTTTGCGACCGCCTCGCAAGGCTCTCGCTTGAAAAATATAATCAATAAGGACAGAGGATTGAGCAGAGCTATGAAATTTACAATAGACGATATTCTAAGAGCCTGCGGCGGCAGATATATAGGCGACGAGGCGCTGAAAAGCACCGAGGTTTCCATAATAGTTACGGACAGCCGCAAAATAGAGCAGGGAGCGTGCTTCGCGGCTATAAAGGGAGAGCGCAGCGACGGGCACGATTATATAGAGCAGTGCTTTGAAAACGGAGCGGTCTGCGCAATATGCGAGAACGTCCCCGAAAGCCCGTCAAAGCCGTGCATAGCGGTCGAATCCACGCTTGAAGCGCTCAAGGCGGTCGCCGAGCGTTACCGCTCGCTTTTCAATATTCCGATAGTCGGCATAACCGGCAGCGTGGGAAAAACCTCGACAAAGGAAATGGTTGCCTCCGTGCTTTCACAGAAATTCAACGTGCATAAGACTCAGGGCAATTTCAACAATGAGCTCGGCGTGCCGATAACCCTGTTCGGAATGAATGACTCCAATACCGCCGCCGTCATTGAAATGGGCATATCCGATTTCGGCGAGATGACGCGCCTTGCCAAAATGGTAAGGCCGACGCACTGCATAATAACGAATATAGGGAACTGTCACCTTGAAAATCTCGGGGACCGCGACGGAGTGATGAAGGCTAAGACGGAAATATTTGATTACCTGACGGGCGAGCGGAAAATATTCCTCAACGGAGATGACGATAAGCTCATCACGCAGAAAAGCCGCGCCGATATCGAGCCTATATATTTCGGACTCGGAGATGATAACGACTACCGCGCCGAGAACATAGAAAATAACGGCGCCGACGGCATAAGCTGTACCCTCGTTCACGGCGACAGGCGCATAGACGTTCGCATCAACGCGATAGGCACATATATGGTTTCAAACGCGCTCGCCGCCTTCGCCGTAGGAGAGAACCTCGGCATGAGCGACGAGGAGATAGCGCGCGGCGTTGCGGCGTATAAAACCGTCGGCAGCCGCGACAATTTGATAAAAACCGATAAAATAGTTATTATAGACGACTGCTACAACGCAAACCCAAATTCCGTTATGGGCGCGATAGATACGCTCATGAATTTTTCGGGCAGGCGTGTTTGTATTCTTGGGGATATGAAGGAGCTTGGCGACAACGAATATGAGCTTCACAGGGCTGTCGGGCGCTACGCGAGAGAGAAGGGAGTCGAAGAGCTGATTGCCGTCGGAGAGCTTGCCGAGGGAATAAGCGAGGGCTTCGGCGGCGGAGCAAAGCATTACGCCGAGGTAGATGATATTTTAAAGGACCTAAAAAATGTGATAAAAGAGGGCGACAGCGTGCTTGTAAAAGCGTCGAGAGCGATGAAGCTCGAGCGGATAGTCGCGGCTCTCGGCGAAATATGACGAAAATCCGGAGAGGTGAATTATGTACACTGATTGGGACGAGCTGAAAAAGGATTGTATGCAGTGCCGCAGATGCGGTCTTTGCGAAACCAGACATAACGTGGTGGTCGGGGTCGGCAACCCGAATTCAAAGGTTCTGTTTATCGGGGAGGGACCCGGGCAGAACGAGGACCTCCAGGGCGAGCCGTTTGTCGGCAGAGGTGGCAAGCTGCTCGATAAGATGCTTGCCGCCGTACACCTTGACAGGAACAGGAATATATACATAGCGAATATAGTAAAATGCCGCCCGCCGCTCAACCGCGACCCGCTCCCGGAGGAGCAGGAGCAGTGCAACGAATGGCTGAGAGCGCAGATAGGGCTTATAAAGCCGAGGATAATCGTCTGCCTCGGCAGAATAGCCGCTATGAAGATGTTCAAGGAGGACATCAAGATAACTCGGGAGCACGGGCAGTTTTTTGAAAAGGACGGCATATTATATATGGCGACTCTCCACCCTGCGGCTCTTTTGAGAAATCCGAACAACAAGCCCTCGGCGTTTCAGGATTTTCTGAATTTGCAGGAGAAGATAAAGGAGCTTTGTCCGGAAACCTACAGCGAAATGTGACGCGCCGACAGGCGCTTACGGGGGCGGCGACCGGCAAATTCCCGCCTGCCGGCGGGAATTTGCGAAAAACGCGGCGGGGGCGGGACCCTGCCCCGACGCAGAGAATGTGTCCGCCGCGTTTTCCCGCGCGGCTGCGCCGCGCCGGTCGCCGCCCCCGTCTGCCGCGCGCAGCGCGGCAAAGCCTACCCTCCTGTCGATATAAACGGCAGGAGGATATTTTATCGAAGCAAACGCCCTTAATAATCTCAGCCGATGTTGGAATAATAAAGAACAAAAGTGAGAAAGAAAGCGGAAAAACTTGTATAATTTGACTTATTACACAAAAATCAAAAGGAAATTTTTGTGATTTTTTCACTGTGAAATATCATTCCATTGTAGTATAATATAACTAAATTTAAAAAGGTTTTCCAAATGATTTCAGGGCAGAGCCGCAGTAGCGACAGCGCCGCCGAGTGCAGGCGCGGCGATGAGCTATATGGCTAAGCCTTAAATAAAGACGCATTTTGAAAGGGTGTATAATACTATGAATTTTGAAAAGCTTTTAGCCGAAAGAAAGGATAAGTGCATATATAAGGACGGGGAATGTACCATAAAGGTGTTCGGCCCCTCGTATCCAAAGGCGGACGTTCTCAACGAGGCTCTCAATCAGGCGAGAGTCGAGGAAACGGGGCTTAAAATCCCGTCGGTCAGAGCCGTGTCGGTCATAGAGGGCAATTGGGCGATAACGCTCGATTATATCGAGGGCAAAACGCTCCAAACGCTTATGGAGGAAAATCCCGACAAGATAGACGAGTATCTCGAGAAATTCGTAGACCTCCAGCTTGAGGTGCAGAGCAAGAGAGCGCCAATGCTCAATAAGCTCAAGGATAAGATGAACAGAAAGATCTCAAGCCTTACGGACGTAAGCGCGACAATAAGGTACGAGCTTCACACGAGGCTCGACAGTATGCCCAAGCACACAAAGGTGTGCCACGGCGACTTTAACCCGAGCAATATAATAGTCAAGGACGACGGCACTATGTATATTCTTGACTGGTCGCACGCAACTCAGGGCAACGGCTCAGCCGACGCGGCGAGGACATATCTGCTGTTCTCCCTGCATCATGCGGAGCTTGCGGATAAATATCTTGATTTGTTCTGCGAAAAAAGCGACACCGCCAAGCAGTATGTTCAGCAGTGGCTGCCGATAGTGGCAGCATCGCAGATGGTAAAGGGCGTTGAGGAGGAAAAGGAATTTCTTTCCAAATGGATCGACGTAGTTGATTACGATTAAAAAATAAAAATAAAAGCAGCAGCCGTACCGTTTTTTGCGGTGCGGCTGCTGCTTTTTTATAAAAATGTTTTTCATTTCTCGCACGAATTTTTTATAATAAAGTTTTTATGCACATAAATAGTTTCGCGGCACGAATTCAAGCCGAAAAATAATTCTTTGAGCGAATAAAGGGGTTTAAAAGGGGGCGCAAGCCCCCTTTAGAAAAATAAAAAAATAGAAAAGCAGCGCCTGCGGCGCAGGCGCGGTCAACGAGAGCGCGCCCGGGTCACGGATGAGCGCGCCGCTCCCCCGCCTGTTTTTACATCGTGTAATATATGGTGCAGCTTTCGCCGTTTATCTTTACCTCGCGCTCAAGACTTGAATTGTTCGGGTAACCGGTCAGCAGTAAGGTGACAGGCTCGCCGCCGTCATAGCTGAGCGTTATACTCCTGCCGCTGACCGAGTATGTTCCCGTCGCCGCTCCGCATACGTTGTCGGAAAAGCTGAAATCCGAATTTAGCGTCAGAGTACCGCCGAAACGGAAATTCTCGCCGAAAATCGACTGCATGGAAATTTTTTCATCGGGATTGTCCGTCTTGTGAGCCGCGTATGGAGCCCATGACCCGACAACAGCCGAGGCTATTTCATCGCTTTCCCCGCCGTCGCCGCTCATTTGGCTTTCGGAGCCTCCGCCATCAGACGAGGAACTGCCCTCGCCGCCAAGGTCTCCGCTGTCGCCGCCGTCATCGCCGCTCTCCGAGCCTTTGTCGCTTTCGCCGTCCGCGCTCTCTGCGGAATTCTGCCCGGACTCGGAATTGCCCGAGGAATCCGCGCTTGAGGAATATTCTCCGTCGGAGCCGCCGCTGCCGGAGTCGGAGCTGTAAGACTGTCCTTCGCTCGTCAGGCTCGCCGCGCTGTCGTTATTTGAACAACCGGCTAAAGAATAAAGCGCAAGAGAGCATATAATAGAAATCAATAATAATTTTTTCATTTTTTTGACCTCCTTAAAGTGAACGTGAGTTTTTGTTAAAGTCAATAATACCACAAAGTGAGAAAATATCAATAGCGAAAGTATGTACGAATTGAAAACATTTTTATGATGTTCAAAATCCGAAACAGCGAGCCTAAAACGACAAAATATTTTCAAATTTATGTTCGATTTTGCCTTTTTATCGCCTATAATTATATACAGAACGAATGTTCAAAGTAAACCCCGCAGGGTTAAGCGATCGGAGGTAAGATAATGAATTACATCGAATGGTCAGAGGAGTATCAGCGTGAGGCGGATAAGCTCCAAGTCAAGGTCAAGGCTCTGAAGGAGGAGCTTAAGGAGAAGCAGACAAAGCACGAGGACGGAATAAGGGCGTTGTCAAACAGGATAGCGATCCTCTATTCAATGTATATCGACTGCAAATATACTGCGTCGGTGCTGAGGAAAAGGGGAGAGAGGGCAAATGGCTAAGAGATTGTCGCTCGACGAGTTTACCCTCGGACTTGCCGGAATGAGGAAATACGGCGAACGTGGGAGCAATAAAAGCTCCATAGAGAAGATGCGCAGATTTATCGCAAAGGCGATAGACGCCGAGCTTACCGAGAACGAGAAAAAATATCTGCTCGGCTATTATATCGGCGGCAGCAAGATGCGCGAGCTTGCCGAGGAAAACAATGTCAGCGTGCCTAACGTGTCGCAAACAATAAAGCGAGCCGTCAATAAGCTGAGGGCTCGCTCGATATATCTTGATTTAGGCTAATCTGTCGTTTCGACTTTCAGAATGTGTTTTGCGGCTGCGGCGCAGGGAGCGCGGTCGGCTCCGGCGGACAGCGATACTGCCGCTCAATGTTTTATTTCCTGTGCGGGAGGGGCTTTGCTCCTCCCGTCTGCTTTTTATGAACATGATTTAGGCAGGAGGAAAATAAGGCTTTCGCCGACCTGTTTATTTTTTGCCTTCACAGCTCAAAATCCTTCGGGTCGTATTTCGGCATAACGGGAGCCGTTTTCGGTATTCTCAGCAGAGGGTCGTATTTGAACGCGCGGCATTTGCCGTCTGTTATTTCCCGCCTTTTAGAGCATATCAGTACTCCGTTTCCGCCGTCGATGCTGTTATCGCAGTATTCGCACGCGGGGGCAATATTGTTTCCGAAGAGCTTTTTGAACATAAAACCAGTCCTTAACCGTCAATATCTTCTTGTATTATACCATTTTTCAATTTATAATGTAAAGTGCTAAGTGAAAATGCAAAACGAAAAACGGAGTGATGGCATTGGATATGGACAAGAAATTCAAAAGCTCGGTAATGAAGCTCAATAACATCGGCGGCACGCCGTATCTCACATATAATTCGCTGAGCGCCGTGCCGTTTATAAACCACGCCTTTTCTACTCGTCTCGGCGGGGTGAGCGGCGGAGAATTTTCAACTATGAATCTCAGCTTCGGGCGAGGTGACAGCGATGAGAACGTGACAGAAAATTACCGCAGAATATGCGACAGTGCCGGATTTGAATACGAAAGCCTGACCGCCTCGGCGCAGGACCATCACACCGTGGTGCGCTGTGTGGGGCGCGAAAACAGGGGAGTCGGAATACGCAAGCCGAGGGATATGCAAAGCGTGGACGCGCTCGTGACAAACGAGAGCGGAGTTACTCTCGTGACTTATTACGCCGACTGCACGCCTCTGTTTTTCGTCGATACAAAAAGGCGCGTTATAGCGCTCGCCCATGCCGGTTGGCGCGGCACTGCGGCAAAAATCGGCTCGGAGGTAATAAAAACGATGCGAACAAGCTATTCCTGCGAGCCGGAGGATATTCTGTGCGCGATTGGTCCGGCAATCTCGCGCTGCTGTTACGAGGTGGACGAGGACTGCTGCAAGCATTTTAAGGCTCTTGCGGAGCTTGACCGCGATAAATTTATATTCCCTAAGGGCGGCGGGAAATATATGCTCGACCTGCTTGAAGCGAACAGGCAGATAATTATGAGCGACGGAGTTCCCGCGAAAAATATAACCGTGAGCGACGTTTGCACCTGCTGTAACAGTGATTTGCTGTGGTCGCACAGGGCTACGGGCGGCAAAAGGGGAGGCATGGCGGCGTTTATGTGCATCAGATAGCGGCTGCGCTTGAGGGCGAATTTATTTTATCGGGAAAGAAATAAACGCTTGGGTTTGTTTAAAAAGGTTTTGTCGACGGGCAGCGCCGCGCCTGCGGCGCGGCTGTCGGGCGGCGACCGGCAAATTCCCGCCGCCGGCGGCGGGAATTTGCAAAAAACGCGGCGCGGGAGGTCCCCTGACAGAGGCTCGTCCCTGCCCCGCCGCGTTTTTCCGCGCGGCGCAGCCGCGCCGGTCGCCGCCCGAAAGCGCCGAAAGGCGCTTATTTTTTTTGCCGCAAACGCTTGACATATACCCCATAGGGGTATATTATATATACAGATAGACAGTCGTTCCGAAAAATAAAATAAGCGTGGTGAGATTATGAATAAGGAAGAATGCTGCTGCCTGTCGCATAAGACAAAGGAACGCTCCGAGGAGGAGTACAAAAGACTGATAAATCGCCTGAGCCGCATAGAGGGGCAGATAAGAGGCATAAAGGGAATGGTCGAGAAAAACGCATACTGCACCGATATACTGATTCAGGCGTCGGCGGTAAACGCCGCGCTTAACGCGTTCAGCAGAGAGCTGCTTGCCAATCACATAAGAACCTGCGTCGCAAAGGATATTCGCGAAGGCAAGGACGATACTATTGACGAGCTTGTTGCGACGCTTCAAAAGCTCATGAGATAGGAGTGATATTATGAGGCAGTTTACGGTAACGGGAATGAGCTGCGCCGCGTGCAGCGCGAGGGTAGAAAAGGCGGTGTCAAAGCTCGGCGGGGTGACCGCCTGCTCGGTGAGCCTGCTGACAAACTCAATGGGAGTCGAGGGCAGCGCATCGGACGGAGAGATAATAGCGGCGGTCGAGGCGGCAGGCTACGGAGCAAAGCCGAAGGGAGCGCCGGAAGGAGCTAAGACGGAGCGGGCGGACAATGATGACGAGCTTACGGACAGGCAAACGCCTAAGCTGCGCCGCGCGCTCATAGCCTCGCTTTTGTTTCTGGCGGTGTTGATGTATGTTTCAATGGGGCATATGATGTGGGGCTGGCCACTGCCGCCGTTTCTCGCGGAAAATCATATGGCGGTCGGACTGCTGCAGCTTTTGCTGACGGGCATAATAATGGTGATAAACCAAAGATTCTTTATAAACGGCTTCAAGGGGCTGATACACGGCGCGCCCAATATGGATACGCTCGTGGCGCTCGGCTCGGGAGCGGCGTTTGTGTACAGCACATATGCGCTTTTCGCCATGAGCGGAGCCCTCTCTCACGGCGATATGAGCGCGGCGATGTCGTATATGCACGAGCTTTATTTTGAATCCGCCGCCATGATACTGACCTTGATAACGGTCGGAAAGCTGCTTGAAGCGCGCTCAAAGGGCAAAACCACGGACGCGCTCAGGGGGCTGATGAAGCTCGCGCCAAAGACCGCGACGGTGCTCAAGGACGGCGCGGAGGTCGAGGTGCCGATAGACGAGGTGCGCAGGGGCGATATATTCGTTGTGCGGCCTGGGGAGAATATACCGGTGGACGGAGTTATAAAAGAGGGCAGCACAGCGGTGAACGAGTCCGCGCTGACGGGCGAGAGTATTCCTGTGGATAAGGAGCCGGGCAGCCGCGTATCGGCGGCGACGCTCAATCAGGCGGGCTTTATAAGGTGCGAGGCATTAAAGGTCGGCGAGGATACCACACTCGCGCAGATAATAAAAATGGTGAGCGACGCGTCGGCGACAAAGGCGCCGATAGCCAAAACAGCCGACAAGGTGTCGGGAATATTTGTGCCGGTCGTAATTGCGATAGCCGCCGTCACGTTTATAGTGTGGCTCTTGTGCGGCGACGGCGTTGGCTCAGCCCTCGCGAGGGGCATATCGGTGCTTGTGATAAGCTGTCCGTGCGCGCTCGGGCTTGCGACTCCGGTCGCGATAATGGTCGGCAACGGCGTGGGAGCTAAAAACGGCATACTGTACAAAACGGCTCAGTCGCTTGAAAACGCAGGCAGGACAACAATAGTCGCGCTCGATAAAACCGGTACGATTACAAAGGGCGAGCCGGTTGTGACGGATATAATGCCGTTTTGCGGCGCGACGGAGGACGCGCTGTTGGAGCTTGCCTATTCGCTCGAGAGAAAGAGCGAACACCCCCTCGCCAAAGCCGTTATCGGCGAGGCGGAGAGCAGGGAAACGGCTTATGCTGAAATTTGCGGCTTCAAGGCGCTCCCGGGCAACGGGCTGTCGGGAGCTTGCGGCGGCGAGGAGCTTGTCGGAGGAAACAGGGGCTTTGTAAGCGATAGGGCCGAGATACCAAACGAGGCGATAGCGGCTGCGGACGCGTTCGCGCAAAGCGGTAAAACGCCGCTGTTTTTCGCTCGGGGAGGAAGATTTTTCGGCATAATAGCGGTTGCCGACGTAATCAAGGAGGACAGCCCCGAGGCTGTGGCTCAGCTCAGAAATATGGGCATAAGGGTTGTTATGCTGACCGGCGATAACGAGCGCACGGCGCGTGCCGTCGGCAATCAGGCGGGCGTAGACGAGGTTATAGCGGGAGTCCTCCCCGACGGCAAGGAGAGCGTTATAAGGGAGCTGAAAAAGCGCGGCTCGGTCGCTATGGTGGGCGACGGAATAAACGACGCTCCGGCTCTGACGAGGGCGGACACGGGGATAGCGATAGGAGCGGGAACCGATATAGCCATCGACGCCGCCGACGTAGTTTTAATGAAGAGCCGTTTGCTCGACGTTCCCGCGGCGATAAGGCTCAGCCGGGCGACATTGAGAAACATCAGGGAAAATCTTTTCTGGGCGTTCATTTATAATATGATAGGCATACCGCTCGCGGCGGGAGCTTTTGTGTCACTGCTCGGCTGGCGGCTGAATCCCATGTTCGGCGCGGCGGCTATGAGCCTGTCGAGCTTCTGCGTAGTTACAAACGCCTTAAGGCTGAATTTCTTTAAGGTACACGATCCAAAGAGGGACAGAAGAATAAAGCAAAAAAATTCCAAAGCAGAGGGGAGGGATAAGACCATGGAAAAGACGATTAAAATTGAGGGAATGATGTGCCCGCACTGCGAGGCTACCGTAAAGAACGCTCTTGAGGAGCTTCCGCAGGTTGACTCGGCTCTGGTCAGCCACGAGCAGGGAACCGCCGTTGTGACTCTCAACGGAGAAATATCCGACGACGTTTTGAAAAAGACCGTCGAGGACAAGGGGTACAAGGTTCTGTAAGGGTTTTTGCCTTGCAGCTTGCCGGCGGCTTGAGCGCCGCTTGCGTTTATTTGTGTGCAGAAAAAGCTTTGGGGGAGCGCAAGCTCCCCCAAATTTGCGCAGAGCGGAAACAGGAGATATCACAACTGTGTTAACTGTTTTTATATAAGCCACCTTTGTTAAATATAATTTGTATCTTTAATATTCATAAAAGTCAAGCCTAATTTTTTTAACTCCTCAAACGCTTTAATATTAATCTCATTTATTAGTACCATTTTTTCGTGTGAAATACATCTAAACCAAGGTGTATTATTTCTATAAAAGGCCAAATCCTCAGGATAATCATAACTATTCCATACAGAAAAATCAATGGGTTCGTTTAATATTTGCGTTGTTATTTTGTTTATTCTATAGCAATGAATTTGCTGACCTGTTGTATATCTTGGTATTTCAACTTCGTCAGAAGAAATTTTGTGTGCGTTTAATCTTTTTAAGAAGTCAAAATATTTGTCTGGGTGATCTTTCCTGTGAATATGTTTTGAAGTGAAAAAGCTGAAATAGTCACTGTTTAAAAGGGCAATTTTTAATATATTTTTATAATTGTTATTATAAAAATCATAATTTATTAATGTATAAACCATACTACCTCCTATACATAAAAAGAGTGAATGCTCCATTTTATGTTCTTATATTTTACATGAAAATGCTTAAACGAAGCAGCACCTCTATGTTTTGGATCACATTTGCTTCTTACATTTCCGACAGCATTTGCAATTTTAAGTGCATCACGCTTAAAGTAAGTAATAACATCTTTTCCTTGTCTTAATTTTGATTTTGCTTGCGCTTGAGTTAGTTTACTTCCTAATATTGGAACATCTTCATTGTTAAATGTGATAGTATAGGCACAGATCTCTACTGCTCGTCGAGAGTGAGAGAATACGCCGGAAAAAATTCGTCCATGAATATTTCAGCCTCCTCAAGCTCAAGGCCGCGTATGGCTTGAAGAATGGACTGCTTTGCGGTCTTAAACTCTCCGTTGCCCATTTTAAGCTCCTCCGTGCATTTTATCAGGGCGGAGAGCTTGTCCGCCGCCTTGACGTATTTGTAAAGCTCCGCATTTTTATCGTCGTGTGATAGAAGCGCGGAGTATTCTTCTCTCAGGTCGTCCGGCAGGCGGTTTAAAAGCTTATCCGCCGCCGCGTTTTCTATCTCCTTGTAAACGCTGTTTATCTGATGGTTATAATATTTTATGGGCGTTGGCATATCGCCGGTTATGATTTCGCTGCAATCGTGAAAAACAGCCATAACGGCGACCCTGTCCGCGTCTATGCTCTTGCCGAGCCTCTTGTTCCCGATTACGGCGAGCGCGTGCGCGATTATAGCCGTTTCAAGGCTGTGCTCGCTCAGGTTTTCCTGCCTTGTTGAATTCATCAGTCCCCAGCGGTTGATATATTTCATGCGCGAGAGCATCGCGAAAAAGGAATAGCTCTTCATGGTTTTCCTCCTTGGATTTTGTTTTTACGATTATTATTTTACACGAAAGAGAGCTTTCTTTCAAGCCCGCAGAGGGGTCGGTTTAAGAGCGGGGCTGTCGCTTTATTCTCGATTAGTCGGTGCGGGAGTCGGGGGCGCGGGCGGCGACCCGCAAATTTCCGCTCCCGCGGAAATTTGCGCGAAAACGCGGCGGGGCAGGGCTGTGGGACGCACGCAGGACCCCGCCGCCGCGTTTTCCGGCGCGGCTGCGCCGCGCCGGTCGCCGCCCGCGCATTTAAAACCCCCGCATAGCAAAAACGAGCGGCAGCGACAGCCCGTATGTTTCCCGCCCTCAACAATTAATTATTTGTTAAATATTCTCAAAATAGTGCAATTCGGGGCAATTTATGATATAATAACAAAGTTATAATGAGGGTATTGCAGATAAAAACAGGCTCAATGCCGTAAAAATAAAGGAGGCGCCGCTTTTGAAAGCGTCAAGACTTGACAATACAGCACAAAAAAATAAAAGATACTGGACAAAGGCGCTGTTTATCCCAATGGCCATGGCGGCGCTGATGTTCCTGCCGTTTGTGATTTACGACTACGGACTGTTCCTGTATTACGGCGACTTCAACGTGCAGCAAATACCGTTTTATCAGATGATACACGACTCTATCCTCAGCGGCAACATTGGCTGGAGCCATACCACCGATTTGGGTGCGAATATAATCGGCTCGTATACCTTCTATAATTTGGGAAGCCCCTTTTTCTGGCTGACAATGCTGTTCCCGAGCGAGGCGGTGCCGTATCTCATGGCGCCCATGCTTATCTTAAAAATGAGCCTTGCCTCACTCGGAGCGTATCTTTTTATGCGCAGATATGTCCGCAACAAAAACCTCGCGGTCATCGGAGGAATACTCTACGCCTTTTCGGGCTTTTCCATATACAACATTTTTTTCAATCACTTCCACGAGGCGATAATGATATTCCCCTTCCTGCTTGCGGCGCTCGATGAATATATGGAAACGCGCCGAAAGGGGATAGTTGCGGTCGCGGTCTTTGCCGCGTGTATATTGAATTATTATTTTTTCGTCGGGCAGGTCGTTTTTGTAATAATCTACTGGTTCCTGCGTATTATTACAGGCGGTTATAAAATCGATCTGCGCAAATTCCTCAACCTCGCGGCGGAGATATTGATAGGCTTTGCGGCGACGGCGATACTTCTCGTCCCGACGGTCCTCGCGGTCATGCAGAACCCGAGGGTCTCAAACGCGCCGCAGGGCTGGGACGCGCTGATTTATAATCCGTCGCAAAGGTATATGCACATCTTCACAAGCCTTTTCTTCCCTCCGGACATTCCCGCAAGACCGAACTTCACGCCGGACTCTCAGTCGAAGTGGGCGAGCATATCGGCGTGGCTGCCGCTGTTCGGAATGACGGGAACAATAGCGTTTTTGCAGTCTAAGAAGTACACAAGCTGGATAAAAAAACTGACGGTGCTGCTGTTGGTTTTCGCGTTTGTCCCGATATTAAACTGTATGTTCCAGATGTTCAACGCGACCTATTACGCGCGCTGGTTCTATATGCTCACGCTCATAATGTCGCTGGCGACGGTGTCGGCGCTCGACAGCGTAAACGTAAATTGGAAGCGCGCGCTTATATGGAGCACGGTAATAACGGCGGGAGTAGCGGTCGGCATAGGCTTTATGCCGCAAAAGGTCAAGGACGACGACGGCAAGCTCGTCACGCGGTATGGACTCGAGGCGTACCCCGACAGATTTTGGACGTATGTGGCGATAGCGCTTATATGCACGGCGATTCTGTTTGCACTGCTGAAGCTGTGGAAACGAAACAGAAAGCAGTTCGTGCGGGCGTGCTATGTCGCCGTGTGCGTTGTGAGCGTGGCGTATTCAATCTATATAATAACGCTCGGCAAGTGCCACAGCTATGACACGCACAGCTATATAATAGCGCACCTGATAAACAAGCAGGATGAGATAAGCCTGCCCGATAAGGACAGCGTGCGCAGCGACTTTTACGAGTGTATGGACAATACGGGAATGTTCTTTCAGATACCGAATATGCAGGCGTTCCACAGCATAGTGCCGGGCTCGATAATGGAATTTTATCCGGCGGTCGACGTGACAAGGGACGTCGGCTCCCGACCGGATACCTCCACATACGGACTGCGCAGCTTTCTGTCAGCGCGCTGGCTCTTTGACTATATCGAGGATACAAGCTCCTTTGCCGATGAAAACGGAGTGACAAAGATGCCGGGCTATAAATACTACGGCAGAATTAACGGATATGCGGTGTATGAGAACGAGCACTATATACCGATGGGCTTTGCATATGACGGCTATATAAGCGACAGCGACTTCGATACGGTATTTCAGGATAAGCGCCACCTCGCCCTGCTAAAGGCGATGGTGCTCACGGACGAGCAGATAGAGAAATACAGCGATATAACCGGCGGAAATCTCTTAAGCCCGAGCACGTTCAGATATACCGAGTCGGAGTATTACAAGGACTGCAACGACAGGAGAAAGCTGACCTGCACTGATTTTAAATACACAAACACCGGCTTCACCGCAAAGGCGGATCTAAGGCAAACCGACGGCGATACCCTGATGTTTTTCAGCGTTCCCTATGAAAGCGGCTGGAGCGCGACCGTAAACGGCGAGAGCGTGGATATAGAGAAGGTAAACGTCGGCTTTATGGCGGTGCGCGTAAAGGGCGGTCAGTTAAACGAGATAGAATTTACCTATAAAACGCCGGGGCTCGGTATAGGTATGATAATATCGGGAGCGGCGGTAATAGTATTTATAGCGTATATGATATTTTTCAAGGGCGGGAAAATTCCGCCGAAAAAGCGGAGAAGAGCTTATCTTGTCAAGTGCCGCGAGAAAAAGCCGCTCGGCGGCTCAGATGAGCAGAAAAGCCCCGACGAGGGCGGCGGACAGCCATGTGCAGAGCCCTCCGGCGGGGAAGAACCGGCGGACGAGGACGAGGAGATCGACATAAGCCGCAATAACTTTTAACTTTTAACGGGAGATGGAGTATTTGTCATTCGGTGAAAAAATATTAAAATATAAGGACGATATATTAAAGGACCTCGCCGCGCTGATAAGCATAAGGTCGGTATCATCTCAGTCGGAGGACGAAACGAAAAGGGCGCTTGAGTTTATACTCAACCGCGCCGCCGAGATGGGGCTTGAAGCCGAGAATGTTCGGGATATAGCCGGCCACGTTCAGTACGGCGACGGAGGAAGACTGTGCGGAGTGCTGACCCACCTCGACGTGGTTCCCGCCGGTTCCGGCTGGAGCAGCGACGCGTTTGAGCTTTCAAGGCGCGACGGCAGACTGTACGGCAGAGGAGTTGCGGACGACAAGGGAGCGGCGATAATCGCTCTCTACTGCTTAAAAGTGCTTAAGGACGAGGGGATAAAGGGCAAAAACACCCTGCGGGCTATATACGGCACGCGCGAGGAGGTCGGCATGGAATGTATAAAGACCTACCTTGAGGCTCAGCCCCTGCCCGATATGAGCTTTACCCCTGACAGCGAGTACGGCATATGCGCCGCCGAAAAGGGGATAATGCAAATCGAGATAGAAGCTCCCGACAACGACGGGACGTTTTTAAACGAGTTCAAGGCGGGCAACGCGCTCAACGCGGTTCCCGACAAGGCGTATGTGCTGCTCGACTGCTCCGAAGCCGACGAGCACCAGCTCTACCGCTTTGCGGACGCAAAGACGGACGTTGACTTTGAATTTAAATACACAATAGACGGTATGATGATAATAGCGACGGGCAAAGCCGCTCACGCGTGCGAGCCCGACAAGGGCGTAAACGCGGCGGCTCAGCTGATAGATTTGCTCACGTCGAACTTCGGCTATCGGGGGCTCGGCTCTCTCGTCGGCTTTTTAGATAACTCGATAGGACTTGAAACGAACGGCAATTCGCTTGGCATAAAAATGCGCGACAGCGCCTCCGGCTCGCTTACGCTCTGCCTGAGCATGGTGAGCATACTCGAAAATTCGGCGAAGGCGGCGATAGATATTCGCTACCCCGTGACGATGGACAGCGACGCCGTGTTTTACAGAATCAGAAAGGCGGCTGAAAAGGAGGGGCTAAAGGTGAGGATAATAGACCACATAAAGCCGCTGCGCCTTGATGAGGACTCGGAGCTTGTAAGGCTTTTAAGCTCGTCCTATGAGGCGGTAGCGGGGGAAAAGCCCGCGCTTTACTCGACGGGCGGAGGAACCTACGCGAGAATGCTCGGCGGAAGGGGAGTCGCTTTCGGGCCGCTATTCCCCGACGACGAGAGCCGTATGCACAACAGCGACGAGTCGCTCGACGAAGAAAAGTTTTTCCTGCACGCGCAGATATGCTTGCAGGCTATGTACGATATGCTTAACTGCGATTGATAAGGAGTAATTATGGGCGGTAGTTTTTTGGTTAAAAAGCAGGCGAGGGAATTTCTAAAGGGAAACTGGGCGGTGTTTATAGCCGCGTTTGCGGCGCTTTTTGTCCCCTTTCTGTTTGCGGATATAATAGAAACATTTATTCTCTTTTTAGGCATAGAAAACGCGGACGCAAAGAGCTTTATTGAAGCGTTTGAGAAAATGCCCGTAAACGCCTCCGTGTGCCTTGCCATAGAAGCTCTGAAAATTACCGCCGTTGTGCTTTTTTTGCCGCTCATCAGCGGCATAACGAGAATCGGCGCGGCAGCCGCACGCGGCGAGCGCGTTTGCGCGTCCGACATTTTTTACTATTTTTCGCGCGGCAGATATTTTGATTCCCTCTGCTTCAACCTCGCCGTTTTGCTGCGCGTGCTTTTCACGGCTGTACTGACGCTTCTCCCCTCGATAATATGCGCCGTCGCGTATTACTTTTTCGCCGGCGACAGTATAATTTCTACCCTGCTGCTTATTTTCTGCATTATATTAGGTTCGTGCGGCGCGGTGGCGGCGCTTGTGCTTACGGCTAAATATTTCCTCGCGCAGTACTTCTATATTGACTCGGAGGGCGGAGAAAGTTATTCCGCTATAATAAGGCGCTCGATCGAATATATGAAGGGCAACACCGAAAAGTATCTCATGCTTTTCTTTTCGTTTGTGCCGTGGCTGCTGCTCTGCTTTTTCTTTATTCCTCTTTTATATGTGTTTCCGTATATGACGGTATCATTTGCAAACAGCGCAAAATGGATAATAAAAACGCGCGACAGCGAGCGGGCGGCGCGCGACGGACAGCCGGATGCGGATGCTTACCGCGGACTTGAAAGCGCGCAAAATATTTTAGCCGGAGAATGATATGCTGATTTCTTTATGTGTTATAGCTCTGAATGAGGAAAACGCTCTAAAGGGCTTGTTTGAAAAAATTGAAAAGCAGACCTATCCAAAGAGCGACACTCAGGTGGTGCTTGTAAATAACTGCTCGCGCGACGGCACAAAGAGGCTCATGCTCGACTTTGCCGCGCGGAATAAGGATTACAACAGCGTAAAAGTGGTAGACTGCAAGGTGGGAAATCAGGCGGGCGCGTGGAACGTCGCGATAATAAATTCCTGCGGCGACGTGATAATACGCCTTGACGCGCACAGCTCCATACCGTCGGATTTTCTCAGCGAGAACGCGAGATGTATCGAGAGCGGGGAGTACGTTTGCGGCGGCGGCAGACCCGCGAGGGCTATGGAGGAAACTCCGTGGCAGCTTACGCTGCTCGCCGCGGAGGAGTCGCTTTTCGGCAGCTCCTTTGCCGTATATAGACGGGAGAGCGACAAAAAGCGGTATGTGGACTCGGTTTTTCACGGGGCGTACCGTCGGGAGGTCTTTGCGAAGGTAGGCGGCTTTAACGAGCAGCTCGGGCGAACCGAGGACAACGAGATGCACTACCGCATAAGGTCGGCGGGTTACAGGATATGCTGCGATCCGAGGATAAGGTCTTACCAGTATATCAGGAGCAGTCTGCCGCGAATGATGAAGCAGAAGTTCGGCAACGGGCTTTGGGTCGCGCTGACGCTCGGAGTATGTCCCGGGTGCATATCCCTCTTTCATTTTGCCCCGCTCGCCCTGGTCTGCGCCCTTATCCTCTCCGTGATTTTCTGCGCCTTCGGATTTTTTGTTCCGCTGATAGCCTTGGCGGCGTTGTATCTCATTTTTGACGTAATTATAACAGCCGGAGCCTTTACAAACGGCAAGGGCCGCCCGCAGTTTTTGCTCCTGCCGCTTATTTTCCCGCTCCTTCACATTTCCTACGGAATAGGCAGCCTTATCGGGCTCATAAAAATGCCATTTTGGCGAGGCGGCGCAAGAAGAAAATCGGGCGAGGGGATAGAGCTTGTGAAAAATAAACTGAGAAGCGAAACGGGGGATTGTGAATGAACGAACCGAAGCCCATCGCGCTTTCCGACGAAACGATAAGGCGGCTCCAGCTAAAGGAGCTTGAAACGCTCGTGTATTTCAAGCAGTTCTGCGACGAACACGGACTTACGTTCTTTTTCTGCGGCGGCTGCTGTATAGGCTCCCTGAGAAATAAGGGCTTTATCCCTTGGGACGACGATATAGACGTTTTTATGCCGCGCGGCGACTATGAAAGGCTGCCCGAGCTTTGGAAAAAATATTCAAAGGATCCGAGGTTCCTTTGCCTTAAGACGGACGACGAGATATTCACGGGGAATATATTCACGACGATAGTGGACACCTCCGCGACCTGCGTAAAGCTAAACCAGGCTGACATAGACGTTCCGCACGGTCTTGTGATGGACGTTTTTCCGCTCGACGGCTGTCCGCACGGCTTCAAGAGGAAAATGCAGAAGCTGTGGGCGGTGGTGTATTCGCTGTTCCTCGCTCAGGTCGTGCCGCAAAAGCACGGCGGGGTAATAGCCCTTGGCAGCAGGATACTGCTTGGGATATTCAGGGGCAGCGGTGTGAGAAGAAAAATCTGGCGTATGGCTGAGCGGCATATGACGAAATATAAAGTCGAGGACTGCGACTGCATAACGGAGCTTTGCGCCGGACCGAAATATATGAGCATAGAGTATCCCAAGGATATTTTTGACGGGGTGGTCTTAAAGGAGTTTGAGGGATACATGATGCCCCTGCCCAAGGGGTACGACAGATATTTGAAGATGGCGTTCGGGGAATATATGGCTATGCCGCCGGAGAGCGAGCGCGCGCCGCATCACGATTTATGCTATCTTGATTTGGACAAGCCGTGCATATGACCCTCACAGCGGGAGCGAGGGCGCGGGAAGCGGGGCGGCGACCGCAAATTCCCGCCTCCGGCGGGAATTTGCCGAAAACGCGGCGGGGCAGGGGCTTGCCTCTGTGAAAAATATTTTCGCCGCCGCGTTTTCCGGCGCGGCTGCGCCGCGCCGGTCGCCGCCCCGCGCCCCCGCGATTAACCCTGAACGGGCGACAAAGCCACGCCGATTTTCACTTTATTAACATATTTATAAAACCGAATTAAAAAACAGGAGGTAAAATCATTATGATTTACGGTGCGATTTTAGCAGGCGGAAGCGGAACGAGAATGCACATTTCATCTCTGCCGAAGCAGTTTTTGCCCCTCGACAAAAAGCCTATAATAATCCATACGCTCGAAAAAATGCTGACGTGCAGCCGCTTCGACGCAATATATCTCGGTATCCACCCGAGCTGGATGTCGCATATGACGGACCTTCTCGAAAAGTACGATTTGGATCTTGAAAAGGTTCGGCTTGCGCCGGGCGGAGAAAACCGCAACGGCACGATATTCAATATAATCGACGAAATAGCCAAGGATTACGGCGCGATAGAGGACGACGACATAATAGTGACCCACGACGCGGTCCGCCCGTTTGTAACGCTGAGAATACTCGAGGACAACATCAACGCGGCGATAAAGTTCGGGGCGTGCGATACGGTCGTGCCGGCGACCGATACGATAGTGAAATCGCACGACGGAGCGGATATATCTGAAATACCGGACAGAAAGATAATGTATCAGGGGCAAACGCCGCAGAGCTTCAATATAAAGCTGCTCAAGGAGCTTTACTCAAAGCTCAAGCCGAGCGAAAAGGCGATACTGACCGACGCGTGCAAGATATGCGTCATGAGGGGAACGCCCGTAAAGCTTGTAGACGGAGAAATATCAAACATGAAGATAACCACAGTAACTGACTATAAGATTGCTCAAGTGCTTGTGGGAGGTATAAAAGAAAGTGATTAATTATATTTACCAGCTTGTGAATCCTCAATTTATAAGCGTGAAGTATGAGGACGCGGACATATCCGACAACGTGCTAGTAAGGCCGAGATATATGTCGATATGCCGCGCCGACCAGAGGTATTACCTCGGCAACCGCGATTTGAAAACGCTCGCGCAGAAGCTCCCCATGGCGCTGATACACGAGTGCTGCGGCGAGGTGCTGTCGGACAAGACGGGAACCTTTAAGCAGGGGGAGAGGGTCGTGTTGATACCCAATATTCCCGGCCGCGAGCGCGAGGGAATCTACGAGAACTATCAGGAGGGCTCGCGCTTTCTCTCGAGCGGATACGACGGATTTATGAGCGAATTTGTCACTCTGCCGCCGGACAGGCTCGTGAGCGTTCAGGGTATCCCGTATCAGACGGCGACCATGTGCGAGATGCTCAGCGTAGCCGTTCACGCCGTGTCGCGGCTCGATAAGGCGGCGCATAAGTACCGCGATACAATAGGAGTGTGGGGCGACGGGAGCGTAGCGTTTGTAATCGCGTGCGCCCTAAAGATGAAAATGCCAAAGTCGAGGATAATCGTGTTCGGCAAGAATTCAAGAAAGCTGTCGAGATTTTCCTTTGTAGCGGAAACGCACCTCACATATAACATACCGGGTGATTTGAAGGTCGATCATGCGTTTGAGTGCGCCGGAGGCGAGGGCTGTTACGACGCGATACACGATATAATAGAGCACATAAGACCGCAGGGCACGGTCGGACTTTTGGGAGTAAGCGAAAACTATGTGTCGATAGACACGCGGCAGGTGCTCGAAAAGGGGCTGACGCTGATAGGCAACAGCCGCAGCGGGCGCGAGGAATTTCTTGAGGCGGCGAAGATGATGGAGAGCCAGAAGATAAGGCGGCGACTCGGCTCTATAATTTACGAGGACGAGCCGGTCAAGTCGATAGACGACATACACCGCGTATTCGCGACCGATTTAAACACTCCGTTCAAGACGGTGTTTGAATGGAGATTGTAAAGGTAAGTTGTAAATATTTTTTTGTTGTAATTTTCGGAGAGATATTGTAAAATAACTAACATATGATTAAAATGCGGTTATCACGGAAAGGGGAGTACCGTATCAACGGGGAAAAATGAAAAAAGAAAAGAAGATGAAGAGTGCTTTCGGAATCAAAAAAGCCATCGCGCTTTTGGGGTGCCTCATAGCGGCGGCGATAGGCGTAGGCTTGCTCACTATGTATAACGTCATAGCTTCCGTCAATTATAAGTATGTGGACGATTCAAACTCCGGCGGAAACGCGCTGTCGTCCTCGGGCGATATGAATACCGACCTCTCCAGCGACGAGCTGCTCAACGATCCGCAAATACTGAATATTATGCTGTTCGGCGAGGATCACATACTTGAGGGCGACGACCACGGCAGGAGCGACACCATGATAATGATGTCGATAGACAACCGCCACAAGAAGCTCAAGATGACGTCGTTTTTAAGAGATTTGTACGTCAATGTGCCGGGCTACGGTCAGGATAAGCTCAACTCCGGCTACACAAGGGGCGGAGCGCAGCTCGCTATACAGACGATAGAGACTAATTTCGGAATAAATATCGACAGATACGCGGTAGTCGATTTCAGAGCATTTCGCGAGATAATCGACATTCTCGGCGGAGTGGATATAGAGCTTTCCTCTGACGAGATAGCGTATATCAACTGGCAGAGCTATATCAACAATCAGGTCGAGGAACGTTACGAGATGCCGGAGGTTGCAGGTGTGACGCACTTAAACGGCAGACAGGCGCTGTGGTACGCGCGCGACAGAGGCTACGACGAGGAGGAGCATCCGGAGTTTGTCGTGTCGGGAAACGACTTTGACAGAACGCAGAGGCAGAGAAAGCTGCTGAACACGCTTATAGGCGAGTTCAAGACGGCGAACATCGGGGAGATAGTGCAAATCGTTTCAAAAATCGGGCCGATGATAACGACCAACCTCAAAAAGGATGAGATCACGGCTCTTGTAGCAAGCTCGCTGACATATTTGAATTACGAATTTGAGGAGTACAGAGTTCCCGCGGACGATTTATATAAATACGATAAAACCGTAGACAAGCAGTCGATAGTCGTTATAACCGACTGGGTAACGCAGCGCAAGCGGCTCGCGCTGTTCATTTTTGAAAGCTCTGTTCAAGGCTCGTGATTCATCAGGCGCCGGCCCTTTTGGGTCGGCGCCTTTTTGCCGATAGGGCGGCTTTCTGGGCTGCCGCATTTCCCGTCCTTGCTCCGTGCGAGAGGCAGACTGTTCGGGCGGCGACCCGCGCGGCGCAGCCGCGCTGAAAAACGCGGCGCGGCATTTTACCCCGCCTCGGCACAGCGATTTTTCGCGCCGCGTTTTTTCGCACGTTTCCCGCCGCCGGCGGGAAACGTGCCGGTCGCCGCCCGAACCCGTCTCGCCCGCTCAACCCGTAAACAGGCGGAGCGGCAGCCAATATTAATACGCTATCCCCGTCATGAGCAAAACGGGGATATTTTTGCGCCTGTTATTTGAAAAAAATATCTCATTATGCTATAATTACGGAGAATACGGATTTATATGTAAAAACAGAGAGGAAGGCTGTGCTTTATGGCGATAAAAGTAAACCTGATAGCATACACGCCCGAGCCGGAGCAGGTCGTCGCGGCGGCGGCTAAGCTGTGCTATTCTCCGGTCGGGATAGATGAAATACGCTCGGGACTGACCCCGGAAAAAACCGAATCGTTCGTTAATATGCTGGCGGAAATAGGCCACGCAAGCCCCGTGGAGCACGCGAGCTTTACCTTCGCCATAGAGGGTATATCAAGAGCCTGCTCGCACCAGCTTGTCCGCCACAGAATAGC
This sequence comes from uncultured Clostridia bacterium, assembly GCA_947588875.1. Taxonomy (GTDB): domain Bacteria; phylum Bacillota; class Clostridia; order Oscillospirales; family Acutalibacteraceae; genus UBA7067. The sequence goes on along the minus strand of CANPZK010000004.1, from coordinate 8,203 downwards.
CTCTTACAGCCAGCAGTCGCAGAGATATGTGGACGGCAATAGCTTTGACTTCGTAACGCCGCCGGCGATAGAGCAGTGCCCCGAGGCGTACGAGGAATATGAAAGGGTAATAGCTAGGCAGAGAGAGGCGTACGCGAAAATAAGGGACAGCCTCGCCGCAAAGACGGCGCGCGAAGCCGTGCCGGAGCTTGACGGCGATAACGCGAGCGTGCTTGATGAATTTAAAAGGCGCGATAAGGCGGCTTACAGCGCGGCAATAAAGAAGGCGAACGAGGACGCAAGGTTTATACTGCCGAACGCCTGCACCACCGCAATAGTGGTGACGATGAACACGCGCTCGCTGTGGAATTTCTTCGCACACCGCTGCTGCAACAGGGCGCAGTGGGAGATAAGAGAGGTCGCCGTAAAAATGCTAAGGCTCTGCAAGGAGGCGGCGCCGTCCTTGTTTAAAAACAGCGGGCCCTCGTGCATGAGCGGCAAATGCCCCGAGGGGAATATGAGCTGCGGAAAACCCGCGCAGATGCGCGAATACTTTCTTAATTTAGGGAATGAAAATAATGGGTAAAATAATAGTCATAGAGGGACTCGACGGAAGCGGAAAGGCGACCCAGACAAAGCTTCTGTATGAAAGCCTCATAAAAAAGGGATACAATACGCGGACGGTTTCCTTTCCCGATTACAACAGCCCCTCGTCCTCTTTGGTCAAGATGTATTTAAACGGCGAGTTCGGAACCGCGCCCGATGACGTGAACGGATATGCCGCCGCAGTTTTCTATGCCGCCGACCGCTGCGCGTCATTTATGCGCGATTGGCGCTGTGATTACAATAACGGAGCCTATATACTCTGCGACAGATATGTGACCTCCAACGCGGTCTATCAGATGACCAAGGTCAGCGAGGAGGAATGGGAGGAATACCTTTCGTGGCTTGAGGACCTCGAGTATAAAAGGCTCGGGTCGCCAAGACCGGACCTCGTTATATACCTTGACGTGCCGACCGAAATATCGCAAAGGCTCATAAGCGAAAGATATGACGGCGACGAGGGAAAAAAGGACATTCACGAGCGAAATTTGTCATACCTTGCGGCTTGCGGAAGAAGCGCGGCATATGCGGCTGAAAAATGCGGCTGGCACGTTATCTCCTGCGTTAAGGACGGACGACTGCGGGACATTGAGGATATTTCCGTGGAAATAATAAAAACCGTCGGTGAAAAGCTCGGGATATAGAGCTTTTGCGGAAATGCGGAGAGGGCATATAAATTGAGAGCGGCGACGGAAAATACAAAACAGCTTGAAAAGCGGAGAGGCGTTTATGCTTGAATTTAAAAAAGCAAGGCTTGAAGATATTGAATGGTACAGAGAAATAGCGGAAAAGGCGAACAGGGAGGAGCCGAGGCTGGAGCTTGAATGTTCATTCGGCCCGTGCTATCTCTGGGGCGAATACTACGGCACAAAAATATGCCGATTCGAGGACTTCATACTGAAGGGATACTTTAACGGCGACGGCAGGGCGAGCTTTACGTTCCCGTACGGAACCGGCGATAAGGTGAGAGCGGTAAAAGCAATCGAGGAATATGCGGCTCAAAACGGGATCCCGCTCGTCTGGGGCGGACTGACGAGCCGTCAGGCGGACTTTATAAACGAGATATACGGCGGTGAGTTTACGTTCACGCCGAACCGCGACTACGCGGAGTATATATACGAAACGGAGAAGCTCGCGACGCTCGCGGGCAGAAATCTGCACTCGAAGCGCAACCACCTGAACCGCTTCAAATCGTTGTATGAATATGAGTTTGAAATGATAGACGAGAGCAATAAATACGAGGCTCTCGCCGTTGCAGAGCAGTGGTGCAGGAGCGCAAACGGCGACGGCGGCGAGGACGGCGGGGACGACAGCATAAGCTCCGAAAGCTGCGCGATACGCAAGAGCATAGAAAACTACGAGCGGCTCGGCTTTAAGGGAGCGATAATAAGAATCGACGGCAAGCCGGTCGCGATGACGATGGGCGAGGAGATAAGCCGCGACGCGTTTGTAACTCACTTTGAGAAGGCGCTCGACGGCTACGAGGGCTTGTACGTCGCGATAAACTATTGCTTTGCGAAAAGCCTCGGCGAATATAAATATATCAACCGCGAGGAGGATATGGGCATAGAGGGGCTGAGGCGGTCTAAGCTCTCGTATAAGCCGACGATACTGCTCGAACAGCTTGTGGGTGAGCGCAATGGCTGAATACTTCCGCCCGACCGAGGCGGATATGGCGGAGCTTAAGTCGCTCTACCTTGAGTGCTTCGACGAGGACGTTAAGGCGGCGGAATATATTTTTAAAAATATGCTGAAGCCCGAATACGCGTTCGCGGCGAGGTGCGGCGGCGAGATCTCGTCGGCGCTGTATCTTCTGCCGTGCGGGCTGGCGCTCGGAGACGGAAAAACGGCAAGGGCGCACTATCTGATGGGTGCGGGAACAAGGAAAAAATTCCGCGGGCGCGGGATTATGAGCGGGCTGATAAAATATTCAAATTGCGCGGCGGAAAAAAGCGGGGACCAATACTCCGTGCTGCTCCCCGCGAGCGGCGGATTGTACGATTATTACGCGGGGCTGGGCTACAAAAAATACTTTTATTCGACGTATTTCGACTTCATACCCGACGAAATTGACGGCAAAGGACTAAAGGCGAGCCGCTTAACAAAAATTTCATTTGACATATGCTCGCTTTTAAGGTTTAATATATGTAAGGCTATAAGGGGTAGTGTGTGCTGGGACGAAAAGCATATTGCCGACTGCGCCGCGCTGTGTGAAATTTACGGGGGCGGCATACTCGGCTGCGGCGACGGTTACGCGCTGTACAGCTCCGACGACGGCAGGGTGTTTGTCGAGGAGCTGATCTGCAAGCCGGAGCGCGCCGCCGCAATTTTGCTCGGGGCGGCTTCAAGCCTCGGAGCAGACAGGCTGACCGTGCGGTGTCCGCAGACGGTTCACGCCGGAAAAGCAAAGCCCGCCGGTATGATACTGCCGCTGAACGGAAATAATTTTACAGAGGACGAGCCCGCCGCGCCGTATCTCGGACTGGGCTTGGATTAGGAGGTAAAGCAAATGGTATATGTATTTCTTGCCGACGGCTTTGAGGAAACCGAGGCGCTCGCGCCGGTCGATATTCTCCGCCGCTGCGAGGTCGAGGTAAAGACCGTCGGAGTCGGCGGAAAGGAAATAACAGGCTCGCACGGCATAACGGTAATTGCCGATATGACGGAAAGCGAGATAACAACGGACGACTGCGAGGCTGTTATACTCCCCGGAGGAATGCCGGGAACGCTGAATCTCGAAAAATCGCCGATAGTAAAGGCGTGCGTAAAATACTGCGCGGACAACGACCTGCCCGTATGCGCCATATGCGCCGCTCCGTCGATACTCGGCCATATGGGCGTTTTAAAGGGCAGGAGAGTCACCTGCTTCCCGGGATTTGAAAGCGAGCTTGACGGCGCGGCTATCGTTCAGGACGAGCTTGCCGTTACCGACGGAAAAATAGTCACGGGCAAGGGCGCGGGCGCGGCAATAGAATTCGGATTAGCCGTTGCGACTCTTTTAGCCGGAAGCGAAATAAGCAATAAAACAAGAGCGGCTCTTCAATGCAAATAGACTCCGTAAAAAGCGAAAAGGCGTTTTTGAGAAAAAAATATTCGGCTCTGAGAAGCTCGACGGACGACGACGAAAAAAAAAGAATCGACGCGCTCATAGCCGAGGCGCTTTTTTCACTTGAAGAATATAAAAATGCAAAAACCGTCTTTCTCTACGCCTCAAAGGGCGGCGAAGCGGATACCTTCGGCATAATGGAGCGCGCGCTCGCCGATAAAAAGTCTGTCGCCCTGCCTCGGTGCAGGGATAATTGCGAAATGGATTTTTATTATATCGGCTCTGCGAACGACCTTGAACTGGGCAGCTTCGGCGTGTACGAGCCTAAGCCGACCGCAAAATTTGCCGATCCGGACGACGGGGACCTCTGCGTTGTGCCGGGACTGCTGTTTTCCAAGGGCGGGGCGAGGCTCGGTTACGGCAAGGGCTTTTACGACAGGTTCCTGCCGCGCTTTAAAGGCACATCGGCGGGGCTGTGCGCCTTTGCTTTTTTGACGGACTCCCTGCCGTCGGAGGCGACGGACAGAGCGGTGGATATGGTAATAACCGAAAACGGAGTTTACAGGGCTTAATAATATCGCGTTAATACACTCGCGCGTCAGGAGGATTCAAATGAGTGATGAAAATAAGGGCAGAGATTTGACTCCCGAAGAGGAGATTGCGGCCGCAAGAAAAAAGAAGGTACAGAGCTTTAAGCTGCAAATAACCGATTTCGGCTTTGGGAGCGACAGTAAGCCGGACGGATTCAAGCCGCCGGAGCGGGTGCAGCCCGAGAGCGTGGACGAGATACTTCAAAAGGTTCACAACAAGGTCGAGGGCGGCGAAAAAAGGCGAAAATTCGGAGAAAAAGGCGGCAAGTCAAAGCTTGCTCCGCCGGTATACGTCGAGCCTGATGAGGACGGCTGCAAGCCCGAAAGGGAGGAAACGGCGTTTGCCCTGTACGATAAAACCGACGTTGCCGACCTGCACGATAACGAACAGGACGAATTTGAATACGACGACTCCGTAATAAGCAGTTACAGCGACGAAGAGCTGAAAAAGAAGATGAATCTTGCCGACGAGGAGAGCCTCAAGGCGTACAAAAAGATGGTCAAAAAGCGCTGTAAGAAAAAGGCGAAGAGAAACGGCTGTATGTTCAAGATGGTGTGGCTCGTTATGGTCGTTTTCGTCGCGGTGCTGCTCGGAATGTTCCTGATAAGGGGAACGAACGATATGCTTGCCATCAACAGGGGAGCGGCTCCGACCACAGCCGAGACAAACGGGGCGGGCAATCCTATACTCGGAAATAAGCAGGAGAAGAAAAAGGCGAGCGTTGACATTCCCGCAAACGCGACTATCGACCAGGTCGCCGATATCCTGACTGAAAAGGGCGTAATAAAGGAGCCGCTGTTCTTCAAGCTGTACGCGAGCGTAACAAAGGGCGGCGAGCCGTTCCTTGAGGGGAGCTGGCAGATGGATACCGATATGGACTATGAGGCGATACTCAACTTCCTGATTTACAATTCGGGTCCGAAGGAGACCGTCTCCGTCCGCTTCACAGAGGGTATGTCCGCAAGGGAGATAGCGCGGCAGCTCCAGGAAAACGGAGTTTGCAGCATGGACAAGTTCCTCGAGGCGTGCAACAGCGACGACTATGACGGCGACTATGAGTTCCTGCAAAATATAACGAACAGCAAGGAGCGCTACTATAAGCTCGAGGGTTATCTCTTCCCCGACACATACACGTTCTTCATCAATGACAGCGTAGACAACGTAATAGAGAAGTTCCTTGACAACTTTAACAACAAGGTTTATGTTGAAACCAAGAGATTCACGGGTTACAGCGAGGAGATGACCATAGCCGAGCTTGCCGAGTTACAGGGAATGACGATGGACGACGTTATAAATATGGCGGCGCTTGTTCAGGCGGAGGCGGCCGACGAGCACGATATGTATAACATAGCCTCAATATTCTACAACAGGCTTGCAACCGAGGCGACCGACGGTATGACGCCTTACGGCGATTCCGACGTAAACCGCCTTAAATCGGACGCAACCGTATATTACCCGTACTCCGCAAAGGAGGACGTTCCCGAGAATATAAGAGACGCCTTTGAAAGCACATATGATACTTATGAAATAAAGGGTCTGCCGCCGGGACCGATTTGCAACCCGGGCGAAAAGGCGATAATCGCCGCCCTGCGTCCGGCTTCGACAGGCTACTACTTCTTCTGTCACAAGCCCGCTACCGACAAGGAGGCGGCAGTTGCGTACTATGCCGTTACCTATGCCGAGCAGGTCGCAAACGAGATAGAGGCGGGACTTCGCAAGGAATAATATTGATATAGCAAATAAAAAAGTGGGGCTGTCGCAATGGCAACCCCATTTTGCTTGACGGGGTGAAATTATGGACAGCAAAAAAATGGAGGTGCTTTCGCCGGCGGGCGATATGGAGTGCCTTGAAAAGGCGCTTGATTTCGGAGCCGACGCGGTTTTTCTCGCGGGGAAGGAGTTCGGAATGAGAACCGCGCCGAAAAATTTTGATATGCAGCAGCTTGCCGAGGCGGTCGGGCGCGCCCATTCAAAGGGAGCAAAGCTATACGTCACCTGCAACACTCTGCCGCGAAACGACGAGCTTTCAAGACTTCCGGAGTTTTTGCGCGGCTGTGAGGAATGCGGAGTCGACGCGTTTATAATAGCCGATATGGGCGTTTTGGAGCTTGCGAAGAAATACGCGCCGAGGGTCGACGTTCACATCTCTACTCAGGCGGGAATAGTAAACTACGCGGCGGCGAACGCGTTTTATAATATGGGCGCGTCGCGTGTGGTGCTCGCGCGCGAGATGTCGTTTGAGGAGATAGCCGACTTAAGAGCGCATATCCCCAAGGAGCTTGAGATAGAGGTGTTTGTCCACGGAGCGATGTGCGTTTCGTTTTCGGGAAGATGTCTTATCTCGGCGTATATGACCGGCAGAGACGCAAACAGAGGCGACTGCGCCCAGCCCTGCCGCTGGAGGTACAGCCTTTATGAGGAGAACCGCGAGGGACAGTTTTTCCCCGTCGAGGAAAAGGACGGCGGAACGTATCTTTATAACTCTAAGGATATGTGCCTTATTGATTACATACCGCAGCTGTACTCCGCCGGGGTTTCGAGCCTCAAAATAGAGGGCAGGGCGAAGTCGGCGTATTACACGGCGGTCGTGACGAACGCGTACCGCCACGCGGTAGACGGATTTTACGAGGGCGGATGCAGACAGGATTACAGGGTCGACGAGCGCATAAGAGCGGAGCTTGACAAGATAAGCCACCGGCAGTATTCTCAGGGCTTTTACCTCGGAGGCGAGCCGGGGCAGAATACGTCGGACGGCGGCTATATAAGACGCTTTGACTTTGTGGCGACCTGCGAGGGCTCGGACGGGAACACGGCGGTCATAATACAGCGCAACCGTTTTTTCACGGGGGACACTCTCGATGTTCTGCCTCCGGACGGAATGCCCTTTGACGTTGTGATAGAGGAGATGTACGACGAAGACGGACAGCCTGTCGAAAGCGCCCCGCACCCGCTTCAAAGGCTCACCGCGAGGACGAGCCGCAGCATTCCGGCGGGCAGTATGCTTAGAAAAAAGAGGGAGCTGGATTAAAGTCACAGCGAGACTTACGAGTCTGCCCGCTCAAAACCTCGGCGATTTTGCCGCCGTACAGGGGCTTTGCCCCGCGGGAATGCGCCGTCAGCGCCCGCGACAGGTTTATAAATAAAGTCAATAAATCATAAAAGGCGTTCTAACCGTTAATATAGGTAGAACGCTTTTGTTTGTTTTGTGAGATAATTTAAAAATAAAATCGGATAATATCATTATGCTTATTATTTAAATATTTTTAACAAAAATAATATGAGTATTTTATGCAACTTATTTTATATTGCTATTTTGCTTATTTATATCTTTCGGTTTTATAATTAAAATTGTAAATGTAATGGGGGTGCAAAAATGTTTATAATCAAAAAGCCTGAATCGTCAAACAAGACAATAAGAATGCCGAATGAACTGATTGAGAAGCTCGAAAAGCTTGCCGCAGGAAAGGACATCTCATTTAATCAGCTTGTTATTCAGTGCTGCGAATACGCTTTGAACGATTTGCCAAAGGAAGAATAAAAATTTAAGAGCGTCATTACAAGACGGCGTACAGATAAAGTACGCTTCTTTTTTTGTGTGTTTTGAAAAATAATGCAAAATTGCTTGCAAAATGCAGGAGTACGGTGTATAATAATATAAAAGAGTTTAAAAAAGTATTATTTGCGTACGTCTCCAACATGGAATTCCCAATAAAAGGATTACAGGGTCGATAATCTCGGCCCTGCAATTCTTTATAGAGTATATTTGCTTTGAAGCGGCGGCAGTACTCCCGCACTCGCCGACCGCAGCCACGCCGACTTGCACCCCGCCGACCGCAGTCGTCGCTGCTTGGCAGCAGCTCCGACTGCTGGTTAATATTATAGTTTATTTAGGGGGAGCTTCGCGTTCCCTCTTGCGGTACCCAAAAATCGCTTCGGCTTGGAGCGCCGGCGATTTTTGACCGCTGCGCCATCCCCAATTCGCTT
>CANPZK010000003.1 GCA_947588875.1 uncultured Clostridia bacterium | reverse complement strand
ATGCAGCTAATACCGCGCCGCCGCGAGCAGGTCGAGCGTGTCGCAGGCGCCGTCGCCGTTTATATCAGCGGCGAAGTAAAACGGCTGTTCAAGCTCGTTCCTGCCGCAGAGGTGCTGCATATATCTCTTTACATCAAGGCTGTTTATGTTGCCCTCGCCGGTCAAATCTCCCGTAACTATCAGAGTGAAGCTGAACTGCCGCTGACCGTAAAAATATGCGGTGAAGCCCGTCCCGACGCTGCCCGAGGTCTTAGACGCGCCGCTGTAATTTTTGAACGACACCGAATAGCCGGAGCAGCTCATATTTTGTTTGAATTTTGCAAGGCTCGTCTGCGGCGCTATTCCGCTTATGGTCATACCGGATTTGTCCACCGCGTAGACCGAGGAGTGAACCTCGCCCGACGGCGCGGGGTTAGACGCGTTTCCTCCGCCCGACGATGAGCCGCCCGATGAGCCGCCGCCCGACGGAGAGCTGTTGGACGAGCCGTTCCCGTGATTTGCGGGCTGGGTTTCGCGCGGTATTTCGCGCATCTCCGACGGAGAGACTATCATTAGCTCGACGTTTTCACAGAGAATCCCTATACTGTTCCCGTGCGGGAATACCTTTTCCGCCCTCTGTCCAATATTGAGTGAGTAAATTTTCTCGCCGGAATAATTTTGACCGTATATTACCGTGTTGTCGCAGAAATATATTATATCTCCCACGACCGCCGCGCCCCTCCCGCCCGGAACGGTGCATAAATATTCAAGAGAGCTTCCGTTCACCGAGTAAACCGTGCCGTCGCCCGTGCAGACGATACCCCTGCCCGCAAGCTCCGCCGGTGAAGAAATATTGCCGAGCAGCTCTATGCTTTTCCCGTTTACGGCAAATATTTGCCTGTCCGACAGAGCGTAAACGCGGTCGACGGAGCTGTCGTAGAGCAGGCGCAGAATATTATAAGGCGTATATATCGAATATTTAGGAGTGCCGTCGAATGAAAAGACCTTGACGGTGTGAGAATCACTTTGAAGAATGTAAACGCAGCTCCTGTCCATTACAAAGCAGTTTTCATTGTCCACCGCGGACATTACCGTATTTATATCGCACTGCCCGCTTGCGAAATTGTATATCAAGACCTGTAATTGCGGGACCGGCACGCCGTTTTGCGTTATATGGGTTCCGCTCATCAGCGCGCCCATATACTTGCCGCACCCGCCGGCCGCCTCGAGCCTTTGATAGTCGGAAAAGAATGAAAAGCTGTCTGAACCGCCGCCCCTTATGTATTTTAAATCGAGATAACCGTCGGACTGCGAGGCGATATATACCGTGCCGGAAACGTCGGGGCAAAGGAGTATTTTTCCCGATTTCAGCGAGGAAATGTCGTAATGTGTATAAGCCTGCGCGTTTGACGGTGTTATGATAAGAAGGATTATGATTATCGCGTTAAGCGTTGCAACATACTTTTTAATAATATCACCGCCTATCCAAAAGGTTCTTTTGGTAATATTATCTTACAGATAAGGAATTAAGTATTGCTTTTGTGATAATTATTCAACGGTATAATTTACAAAATTTTCCAGTTGAATTTAGTCAATATTCGTGCTGAAAAGGGCGAAAGCCGGGGAAATATAAAAATTCAGACTGCCCGATATACCGTTTGGACAGTCTGTCAAACAACCGCCTGCGGCTCAGCCGCCGCGAATAAAAAAGGCAGGGAGAATCGCCGCTCTGCGGCTCTCCCTGCCGATTAAATGGCTCATAGCTTATATTCCGTCAAAAGCTCCTTGTCCTTATCCGATACCCGCCTCGACTCCCTGCATTTTTGTATCGCCTTATTTTGAACAGTGCGGTCAAGGACGCGCTGCTGAAAAAGGTCAAGAGTCTTTTCGCGCTGCTTTATAAAGCATTCCGAAAGCGCCCACGCCGCGCCCATAATAACGTAATAGCCCCTGTGCTCGACGGAGGATATGCGGTCAAGCGTAAAATCTATATGCTCGTTGTCAATGAAGCATTTCATAAGCATACAGACGGCAAAGCGCACGGTGAACTCCTCATCGGATTTAAGACATTTCTCTATGTACGGGGCAATAAGCTCCTGCTCTTTGGCAAACGCCTTAAGACCGCCGACAAACGTATCGCACACCGCCCAGTTGTCTATATGAGGGACGAATTTTTTCACAAGCTCAAGGCGCTCATAGGGCGTGCATTTTGCCATTCCTATGACAAGCCCCTTAAGCATCTCCTCCTCGTAAAGCCCCCTGCTCGGAGAGGATAATAGCTCGCGCCAGCTATCGCCCCTTGCGATTTCTTTTGCGAGAGCGCGCAGAGCGGGTATCCTTGCGCCCGCTATATTATTACAGCCGGGCACGAGGGAGGAATGGAAGCTGCGGTAGCCGTCGTCCGCAAGCTCCATTATATTATTGTATATCTCGTTGTAATCAAAAGACATATTCGTTTTCCTCCCTTGCTTTAAATCCGGGGGCGCTCGGCGCGCATATGCGCATTATAAATCTTCATTGAAGTCGCTGTAATCTATATCGCCGAAGTCGCTTTCGTCGTTTATGTTAGTGCTTTTTGTAAGATAGATCGGGCGCTTTTTCGTTTCCATATATATCCTGCCGATGTATTCGCCGAGTATTCCCACCGAAAACTCAATGATGCCGCCGAGAAACAGCGTTATTATCAGCGTCGTAGCATAGCCCGGAACGTCGATGCCGAATATAAGCGTCTGGAACAGGACGATGAGCGCATATATAAACGCGAGGCCGGATATTATCAGCCCGAGCAGAGAGATGAACCTGAGCGGAGCGACAGAAAAGGCGGTTATTCCGTCTATGGCGTACTTGAACAGCCCCCAGAAGCTCCATTTTGTCGTGCCGATCGTCCTTTCGACATTTTCATAGGGCAGCCATTTTGTTTCAAAGCCTACCCAACTGAATATGCCCTTTGAAAAGCGCTGTACCTCGCTCAGCGACAGCACCGCGTCCACCATCTGCCGCGACATTATCCTGAAATCGACCGCGCCGTACGGCATTTTCACGTCGGTTATCTTATTGCTGAATTTATAGAAATTCCTGCTGAAAAAGCTCCTTATTTTCGATTCGCCCTTACGGCTCGTCCTCCTTGCCGCGCAGCAGTCGTAGCCCTCCTCGATTCCCTTTATCATGTCGGCTATCATTGCCGGCGGGTGCTGAAGATCCGCGTCCATTACTATGACGTAATCTCCGCTTGAATTTTTCAGTCCGGCGTACATCGCCGCCTCCTTGCCGAAGTTGCGCGCGAAGGATATGTATTTAACATTGCTGTGCTCCTTGGCGAGCGAGCGCATAACGCTGAAGGTCTTGTCGCGGCTGCCGTCGTCCACGAGGATATATCTGAATTTATAGCCTGAAATTTTGTTTATATAGCTGTCTGTCGTTTCCACGAATATTTGCAGCACTGCTTCTTCGTTGTAGCAGGGGACTACTATATCGACTGTTTTCATTTTCGGCACATCTCCAATCGTGATATTGTTCTTGCTGAAATTATAACAAAATATCGGTGAAAATGCAAAACATTATTTGACAAAATTGCGGGGCTGAGGCTTGGAGAGGCTGCCGCGGTTAAGCGCCCACCCGGCTTTGAGGGGATAGGGACGATCTCAACGGGCGCATTGATGAAATAAAAAAGGAATACAGAATAGGATAAAAGCTGTATTTAAAAAATTAATACTTACTTAGCGTACATCTTCGGGTGTGCGCTATTTTTATGCCATTTGCGTTATAAGGAATATCCGGAGTCTGAGCGCAGCAATCCGGACGGTGAAGTTGAGAACGACAGGGATTTGCAATCCGATATTGACGAGGAAAAGGAGAACTATAATGTTCGAACGGCGTCCTTCAAAAACACTTAGTGTTTCCGATGAACGCCGTTGACTTTAGACCCTGCGTGTAGTAGAATTAGGAAAGCGATAAATCGGTAAGCGGATAAGCGGCTTCGGCGGCTGTATTAAAATTGAGGGGACAGAGAAAAATGAACAAGAATATCGCGGACGGCAGATTAAAGGCTCGCGGCGGCTCCGGCAGAGTGGTGGTCTACGACTGGCTGCGGCTGATAGCTATTATTTTTGTTGTGGTGGGCCACAGCTCCTATTTGGGCATACATACTCAGCTCGGCGGAGTGAATTATGTTTTGCCGCCGAATGTGAGCAGTACGTATTATGAAATATTCCCGACGTTTTTCAGAGAGCTTACGGGTTGGGTGTATGGCTTCCATATGCCGCTGTTCTTTGTGCTGTCGGGAGCTGTGCTGGCTTTGCGGCCTATCCCGAGCTTTGATACGTTCGTCGTTAAAAAGATAAGGCGGCTTATAATTCCCTTCTTTATATACGGCGCTCTTTTTATGCTGCCCGTTAAGGTTTTGGGAAATTTTTATGAGCCGAAGGCCCTGCTGCCTGCGATTACCGGCCTTTTAACCGGCACCGAGGGCGGCCATCTGTGGTTCCTGCCGGCTCTTTTCTGGTGCATGGTCGTGTTTGTGGCTATGGAAAAGCTGCTTAAAAGAAAAACTCAGAGCGTGTTCCTGCTCCTGCTGCTTTCAGGGCTGATACAGTGTACTTATTCTACATATATCAAATTTGACTTTTTCTATCTCGCTCAGGGGATCGGCTATATTTTCTGGTTCGCTTTGGGATATACCTTTGAGCATTACAGACCGCGCTTTGAGGCGCTCGGAATGAAAAAGATTCTATTGATATTTGCGGCTCTTGCCGCCTTGGAAATATTTAACTATAATGTTAAGGTGTTCAACAAATTCTTTACGATTTTATCAGGCACCGCCTTTTCGTTCGTTCTCGCCTATATCTGTTCGAGGATTTTCAAATGCGAGGGCAAAAAATGGTGGAACGTCTTAACGCGCGATTTGTTTTACGTCTATATTTTCCACGACCCTCTCGAATACGTCGTTCTGAGAATCTTTTTCGGGCAGGGCTTGCTGGCCTCCTCGTGGGGATGCTTTATGTATATCCTTTGCAGGTTCGTGCTCGTATTTGCGGTATCACTCGCCTTGGGAGAGCTTATCAGAAAGCTCAAAAAGGTCGTCTTGGGCTCGAAGTGGCTTACTCCGCGCAAAGAAGAGAAGGAGAAGAAAAAGGCGAACGGGACAACCTGATTTACGTTTGCAATATGAATTGTTGAAAGGATTGAGACGGTTATGAGAAGGTGTATAAGATGCGGCGCGACTATGAAGGAGGACTTTATAGTAAACGCGCGGGAGAGCCTTGTTGTGCGCCCAAAGGGCTTTACTATGAAGCAGGTCAAGCTCAATGCGGCGGTATGCCCGAATTGCGGAGAGGTTTCCCTGTATATAGATATAACAGATATGGCAAAGCTTGAAAAGTAGGTTTGCTTTTATTTTCGGAGCTTCGGTTGGCTGCCGCGGCGGCTCGTTTCGGCTTTGAGCTTGGCGGCAGAGCGGGGTTCGGGCGGCGACCGGTGCGGCTGCGCCGCACCGGAAAAACGCGGCGAGGCAGGGGCTTCCCACTGTTAGGGCGGCTGTTCCCGCCGCGTTTTTCGGCAAATTCCCGCCGGAGGCGGGAATTTGCGGGTCGCCGCCCGAACTCCCAAACGCCCGCTCAAATTTACCGAGACATATAAGCGCGGCAGCCTCGATGCGACCTACAACCTCGCACATAGAAACAAAGCAAAACGATTTAAGGAGATGATAATGTGAATGCGAAAATCGACGTTTCAAATGTAATTTTAAAAACGGACAGGCTCGTAATGCGCCCGTGGCGGGAGAGCGATCTGGACGATTTTTTTGAATACGCCTCGGTCGACGGAGTAGGCGAAATGGCGGGCTGGTCGCATCACAGGGATAAGGACGAGTCAAGACGTATACTTAAATCGTTTATAGACGAAAAAAAGACCTTCGCGCTGGAATATAACGGCAAGGTCATAGGCTCGCTGGGAGTCGAGGAGTACGACGAGGACAAAATGCCCGAGCTTGCGGATAAAGCGGGCAGAGAGCTGGGCTTTGTGCTGTCAAAGGACTATTGGGGCAGGGGGCTTATGCCCGAGGCGGTCAATAGGGCGATAAATTACCTCTTTGACGAGGTGAAGCTGGATTTTATAATTTGCTCGCATTTTGCCGGGAATATCCGCTCCGAAAGGCTCCAGAAAAAATGCGGATTTAAGCCTTACAAGAAAAATAAATATAAAACGCAGGACGGCAGAATAATGGACGATTGCGTGAATATTTTATATAAGTCCGAATAAGCTCAGAGCCTAAATAGGAGGAAATGCTTGCGGTGAAATAATAGTCGGACAGCGGGGTGCATAATATGAACAGAGCGGAGCTGGAAAAATATATTGAGGAGCAGTACGGAGTATCGGCGGACTATCCGTGGGAAGGCGAGCCGGAGTACGCCGTTTACCGTCACGCGGCGAACAGAAAATGGTTCGCCCTTTTTATGAGAGTGCCGAGCGAAAGGCTCGCCCTGCCGGGCGGCGGCGACGCTGATATAGTGAATTTAAAGTGCGACCCGGTAACGATAGGCGCGGTCATGGGCGAGGGAGGAATCTTTCCCGCGTATCACATGAACAAGGAAAACTGGCTCTCGGTTGCGCTCGACGGGAGCGCGGACGAAGACCTTACGAGAACGCTGGTCGATATGAGCTATGGCCTGACGATGCCAAAGCCCAAAAGGAGAAAAAACGGAGCTGAACCGAAGTGAACGACGGCGGCAGCGCCGTTTTCTTTTTTAAGAGCCGAGTGAAACCGAGTCACGAAGCTCCGCTAATCTCGGACAAATACAAAAGAATACGCGCGGTTGAAATTTATTTATCGGAAACAATATCCAAAAAATCAAATGACTTTTTGGATAGAAATTTCCAATCGTATAGCCTGAAAACCGTTGCGTTTGCAGCTGCGGCGTGATATAATTAAAAGGACTAAATGCGGCTTTTATTTCGGGGAAACAGGCAAATTATTTAACTTGGCTTTTCTCCGGATTTTTGCTTTAACAAGGCAAAGGAAAGCAAAGGGTGTAATTGAGCATAGCAGTCAGTATAAGAAAAGGAGCTATGGATTATGGGTAAGCATTTTAAACGGTTTGCTGTATTTACAGCGCTTATCATCTGCCTTTTTATGACGGCGATACCGGCAAGCGCGGCGGATAATATCGTCTTGAGTGCGGACGCCGAAAGAGTAGAGAAGGGAGGAGAGGTTCTCGTTTCGCTCGATTTGGGCGAGGACGCGAATCTGCACGCCTACGCGGCGAAGCTGAGCTACGATAAGAATGTGTTCGAGCCAATTGAAAAGAACAGCTTTCAGGCTCAGGAAAATTGGTCCGATATTGTTTACAACAGCGAAAACAATAAATTCGGACTTATAAACAAGTCGGGCGAGAGCGGCTCGGACGTCCTTGAGATAAAGTTCAAGGTCAGGGACGACGCAAAATCGGGCGCGACCTCGATAGTCGTTGACAACGTCAGTGTTTCGGACGGCGGCAGCGCCTCGAACCTGTCGGGCGGCTCCGTTGATATTTACGTCAAGGAGAACGCTCTTGACGATACCGAGGCAACCGCTCCTGCGGTCGAGCTGACAAACGAGAATATTTCCGTTTCGTCGGGCGCGGGCATTATGTGGCTCGGAATACTCTTCATCGCGCTGACCGTCCTGGTCGCGGCGTTTGCGGTTGTGTTCTTTATAAAGGCAAAGGACGCAAAGAAAAGAGCTATCTCCACGTCAATCTGCGCGGTAGCGGCGGCGGGACTCATATTCGGCTCGGTTTGGGCGTTTACGTCGAAACAGCCCGACGTCAACGCTGACGGCAAGGTCGATTACGACGACGCAAAGGACGTTTTGGAATATCTTCTTGAAATAGACAACGACGAAAGCGGCGAGCGGGAAACGCAGGCTCCAAACGCGGACAACAGCTCGGCTTCAACCGGCTCGTCAAATGATTCGAGCGCCTCGTCGGACAACTCCTCAAGCTCGTCGAGCGCTTCCTCGGGCTCTGCCTCGTCGAACGCTTCCGGCGGCTCCAACAGCGCGGGCAGCGCGGGTAACTCCGGCGGCTCAGGCTCCAATTCCTCGAATCAGGGAGCTTCTCAGAACGGCTCAAATCCCGACGTGAATAACGACGGCAAGGTCGATATAGGCGACGTAGGCGGTATTGTCGACAACGCGGGCAAGGACACAGAGTATAAGGTTACTCTCGGCAAAACAGAGCTTGCGGCGCAGGGCGGTCAAAATATCGAGCTTGTCGACGGGATATACTACATAGCCAAGGGCGAAAAGAATGTAACCGTCGGCTTTGAGGCGACGGTAAATCCCCATACCCTTATCAAGAAGGCGGTAGTCGGCGGCAAGAGCTGCGACGTGACCGCGACGAAGATAAATAATACAAAATACTATTATATGGCGAGCGTTCCGGCTCCGACGGCAGTCGGAAAAGCTGTCGAGATGACCGTTTCGCAGGTTACGCTCGACAACGGGAAAAAGCTCGACGTAAGCGGCAAACTTTCGGTCGAGGTGTTAAAGGATAAGCTCACGCTCAAAAATTACGCCTTCAGCGAAAACGGAAACGATTATATTATATCGTTCGACATAGACGACCCGGACGGCTCTCTTGTCGGCGGAAATGTTATCGCCGGGGGCGAAAACGGAGAGAGAGTTGAGATAACGCCGAATAATATCAAGGCGGGCAAAAACGTTTATACCCTCAAGGGCCTCAGGGCAGGGGTAAAATACAATGTCGGCGCAACGGCGAGATATGACCTCGACGGCGAGAGGGACAACGGAGCCCACGAGGGAATGGAGATACTCCTGAACAAGCAGATCGAGGCGGTAGACTACGCTCTCGAGGTTAAAAACGCGGGAGCGACCGTTGACAAGGCCCGCAAGGTGGCGGTTATCGAGTTTGAAAGCACGACCTCCGTAAGCGGCAGATATGTGACAAAGGCGATAATCAACGGAAAGGCGTATGACGCGAAGCGCGTCGGCTCAACTGACAGATACACGGTCGAGGTGCCTTACGAGGACGAAAGCGCCGCCGTATATAAAATTACGGGCGTTATCCTCGACAACGAGGTTCAGCTCGATATGGACAGGACGATAGAGCTTGAAACCTTCAAAACGGCTCCGACAGCCGAGAATCTTAAGCTGTCGCACAACAAGGCGAACGGCACGATAGATTTCAGCTGGAGCCTTAACGACGGCGACGGCACGGTGTCCTCGCTTTACGCTGTTTTGACGAGGAACGGCAAGGCAGTCGAAACAAAGAAAATATCGAGCGGCGTTTCAAGCGTTAGCTTCGCCGCGCCCGAAAACGAGTGCGCCGGAGCCTACAAGGCGGAGATAGCCGCGGACTTTGAGCTTATAGACGGCGACTCCCATAAAAAAGAAACGCTCGCTTCCGCAGAGCTTGAAATTGCGGTTGAGGCGACCGTAAAGGCGTTTGCGCCGTCCGGAAAATACGCGGCAAAGGGCGAGGCGCTGGATTTCAGACTGAGCGTTGCTTCAAACACATCCGACGACGTGACCGGCGTTGTTATAAACGGCAAGAAATATTCCGTAAGCCGCAGAGATAACGGCGAATATACCGTAAAATATACGGCGCAGGACAAGGCGGGAGCGGAAACGATAAAGCTCGAGGAGATAATATTCTCCAATGTTTCCGTAAAGACGGGTGCAAGCGCGGAAATAGAGGTGTTAAAGGATAAGCCCGAGGTAAAGGACTTCGTATTCGACGACAGCGAGCGCAGGCACATCGTATCCTTTACGCTGAACGACGCTGACGGCGCGTTCATAAGCGGAGAGCTTGCGGTTGAAAACGAAAAGGGCGAAAGGGTTCAGACGATAGCGCTCGACGGAAAGAGCGGCGATTATAAATACGAGCTGGAGCTTAAAGAAAACGGAGCGTACCATATAAGCCTGAGCGTGACCTACGACCTTGACAGCGACAGGAGCGGGGCTGAAAATCGCTCCACCGAAATAATGGCGGAGAAGGATATAGAGGTTCTTGTAGATTATAAGTTTACGTTCGGCGGCGCAAAGCTCGAGTCGGTGGACTATGATAACAGGAGCGCAACGATTAGCTTTAACAGCACGAACGCCTCCAAGTATTACGGCGTTTCAAAGGTAGTTGTAAACGGCAAGGAGTACGGCGTAAAGAGGAGCGGCGACAGCTACACCGTTACGGTTGCTCTCGACAGCAATGAAAGAGCCGAGCTTGTTATAACAAAGGCGATACTCGACGATATGACGGAGTTCGACATAGACCCGTCGCAGACGGGCTTTATCGTATTCAAGAAGGCTCCGGCGGCGAGCATAAGAGTTACCGCAGAGAAGAAAACGATAGACGTAGGATACAGCATCACGGACGAGGATTCCGTCATCAGCAGCTGTAAGATAGTGCTGAAAAACGCCGACGGAGAGGTAATCGCCGAGAAAGCGTTAAAGGCTGACGGCGGCGAAATTTCCGGAATGGAGAGCTTCGGCGCGGAAAAGGCGGGCGTTTACACCGCGGAGCTTATTGTCAGCTACGACACTGCGGACGGGCGCGAGCACAAGGACGTTGTGCTTTCGCTGATGAGCGCGGAGGTAAAAATTTCGGCTGACGCAGTTAAGAGCGAGGTTTCAGCCAAGTACGTTAAAAAGAACGGAAGCGTTGACGTTTCATACACAATATCGTCGAACACCGACGAGCAGATAACGGCTCTCACAATAAACGGCGGCGATTATCCCATCGCAAAGCAGGACGGAAACGTATACACAGTATCATACGCCGCCGGAGACAAGGCGGGAGCTGAGGAGATACATCTTACCGGAGTAAAATATTCCGACAAGACGGCGGACGTCGATTCAGTTGCCGCGATAGAGGTATTAAAGGATAAGCCTGAGATAAAGGACTTTGTATTCGACGACAGCGAGGATAAGCACATAGTATCCTTTGCGCTGAGCGACGGCGACGGCGCGTTTGTAAGCGGCGAGCTGACGGCAGAAAACGAGAAGGGCGAAAAGGTTCAGACGATAGCCCTCGACGGCGAAGAAAAGGAATATAAATACGAGCTTAACATCAAGGAGAACGGACTGTATCATGTAAGCCTGAGCGTTACCTACGACCTCGACAGCGACAGAGACGGCGCTGAAAACCGTCACACCGACGTAATGGCGGAGAGGGATATAGAGGTTCTTGTGGATTATAAGTTCACCTTCAGCGGCGCCGAGATAGTGTCGATAGACAACGAGAGCAGGAGCGTAACGATCAGCTTCAAGAGCACGAACGCCTCCAAGTATTACGGCGTTTCAAGCGTTACGGTAAACGGCAGGGATTACGGCGTAAAGAGGAACGGCGACAGCTACACCGTTACGGTCGTTCTCGACAGCGCGGCGAGAACAGAGCTTACGCTCACCAAGGCTGTGCTTGAGGATATGAGGAGCTTTGACGTTGAGCCGTCAGAAACGGGCTTTGTCGTATTCAAAAACAGCCCTGCCGCTCAGCTTGAAGCGAGCGCCGGAAGAACCTCGATAGATTTAAGCTACAATATTTTAGACGACGACTCGACCATAAGCGATTTCAGGATAGAGCTTGTAAACGGCGCGGGCAAGATTGTCGCCGTCAAGGACTCAAAGGAGCTTGGCTCAAAGCTCTCCGGCAGCGTGACGTTTGACGGACTTGCCGCCGGAGAATACGGCGTTCGCACGCTCGCGAGCTTTGACGCGGCGGACGGATTAGAGCATAAAAACGAGGAGATAGGCTCAAAGGCTGTTTCCGTTGCCGCCGCGGCGGAGATAACAAAGTGCGAGCCTGACAAAAAGTATATAGACAAAAACGGAAAGCTTGGCATAGCGTACACAATAACCTCCAATGTTGACGTGGAGCCGTCCGCGCTGACGGTAAACGGCAGAGATTATCCTGCGGAAAAGCGCGCTGACGGCGTTTACGCCATCGACTACACCGCCGGAGATAAGGCGGGCGCGGAGGACATAAGCGTGACCGCAGTAAAATTTGCGGACATATCCGTTCCGGCGGAGCGCAAAGACAGCATAGAGGTATTAAAGACCGCCCCGAGCGTATCGGAGCTTGATTACGACGGAGCGGACAGCCCGAGCGTATCCTTCACGCTGACCGACGACGACGACGCTCTTATCGAGGGCAGTATCGTGGTTTCGGACGGCAACGGATACAAAAATGAAATACCCGTAGATAAGAAAAAGAGCAAATACGACCTCGGCATTGAGGAAAACGGAATTTACAGCGTGAGCGTAAGGCTCACATACGACCTCGACGGCGACAAGCAGAGCGCGGATAACCGCGAGACAAAGGAGCTTTCCAAAAAGGAGATCGAGGTTATAGTTAGATACAACTTCACGTTCACGGGGGCGGCTGTGAAATCCGTCGATTATGACGGCAAAACCGTGACGATAGGCTTCAACAGCACAAACGCGTCTATTTATAAGGTCGCCAAGGTGACAATAAACGGCGCGGAGTATGACGTTGCCGCCGCAGACGGCGACAGCTACACGGTGAAGCTCCGCCTTGACAGCACGGACAGAACGGAGCTTAATATCACTCAGGCGGAGCTTGAGGACCACAAGAGGTTCAGCGTGGACGACGTGAGCCTTGTCGTGTTCAAAAAGGCTCCGAGCGCGACGGTCAACGCCATAACCGGCGAGGACGTTGTAAACGTGAGCTACATAATAGCGGACCAGGAGAATATAGCCGAAAATGTAAGAGTCGTGCTGAAAACCGCCGACGGCGAGGTCAAGGGTACCGAGCCCGTCAAGGGAACGGAGGGTACCGCCGCGTTCGACGTTCAGGCGGGCGCATACCTTGTTGAAATCGTCGCGGATTACAACGCGGTTGACGGCAAAACTCACAAGGACGAGGTTCTCGTTTCCGACGACGTTATCATGCCTATTGATATAGACGGCATATCGGGCAAAATATCAAAGAGCTATGTGAAAAAGGGCGAGACGGCAGAGGTAATTTATACCGTTGAGGACAACACATACGAGGAGATAAAGGCGTTTACGGTAAGCGGCAGAGATTATCCTGCCGAAAGCCTCGGAGACGGCAAATATAAGATAAGCTATAAGGCGGGAAATGCCGCCGGCGTAGAAAAGCTCGACGTTACCGCGGTGAAGTATGCCACGGAGACCGTCGCGGTCGAATACAGCGGCTCGCTCGAGGTGCTCAAGGACGCTCCGACGGTGACGGGCTTCGATTACGACGGCAGTGAAAAGTCGATAGTGTCGTTCGCTCTTAACGACCCCGACGACGCGTTCATCAGCGGAACATTGACGGCGACCTACTCCGAGGGCAAAAAGACCGAGATAACGCTTGAAAAGAATAAAAACAGCTATGACCTCGGACTAAAGGAAAACGGAAAGTACGGCATAAGCGTAAATGTGACGTATGACCTTGACGGAGACAAGGACGACAAGACAAATCAAAAGACCGAGGAGCTTTACGGCGGCGAGATACAGGTTATAGCGGACTATAAATTCAAATTCGAAAACGCCGCTGTGAAGTCGGTGGACAATAAAAACGCGACGATTCAAATCGGCTTTGAAAGCACAAACGCCTCAGTTTATCCGGTAACAAGGGTGACCGTAAACGGCGGAGAGTACGACGCGGTAAAGGTCGGCGATACCTCATATACCGTAAGCGTGCCGCTTCAGAGCCGCGAAAGAGCGGAGCTGAATATAACCGGAGCGGAGCTTGAGGACCACAAGAAATTCGGCGTAAGCGCGACTCTTGTCGTATTTAAAACAGCGCCGAGCGCATCTCTCAATATAACCCATGGAGAGGATAAAATCGACGTAGGCTACGTCGTTATAGACAACGAGGGTATTGCGGAAAATATCAAGCTCGTTCTCTGCGACGTTTACGGCGAGGAGATTGCGAAGCGCGACGTAAAGGCGAGGTCGCTCGAAGGCTCGGAGGAATTCGCCATAGAGAAGGCAGGAACGTATAAGGTGAAGCTCCTTGCGAGCTATGACGCGGTCGACGGCTTAAAGCATACCGACGAGGAGCTTACCTCGGACGATATAGTATTCGCCGTTGACATAGATAAAATCACGGGCAAGCCCGCGAAGGACTACGTTGAAAAGGGCGAAAGCGTTGACATAACCTATACGGTCGAGGACAACACATACGAGGATATAAAGTCGTTCACAATAGGCGGCAAGGACTATCCCGCCGACAAGCTGAGCGACGGCGAATACAGGATAAGCTTCAGCGCGGGCGAGAGCGCAGGAGCGCAGGATATTGAGGTCACCTCCGTAAACTACGGAAACGAGAGCGTGGGCGTATCCTGCCGCAGTACGGTCGAGGTTCTTAAGGACGTTCCGAAGATAGAGGGCTTCGGCTTTGACGGCAGCGAAAAGTCAAAGATATCGTTTAAGCTCGTCGATCCGGACGACGCGTTTGTAAGCGGAACGATAGTCGTTACCGGCGACGGCGGCTTTAAAAAGGAAATTGCGGCGGGCAAGCTCATAGAGGACTATGAGCTGGGCATAACGAAGAACGGCGTTTACGATGTAAGCGTAAATATCACCTATGACCGCGACGGAGACAGGGACAACGACAAGAACCAAACCTCCGCAAAGCTCGCGGGAGAAAAGATACAGGTAATAGTAAATTACGAATTTAAGCTGACTAACGCGAGGGTGCAATCCGTCGATAACGGAAAGAAAACCGCTGTGATAGCCTTTGACAGCGCCAACGCTTCTATATATAAGATAGCCAAGGTGGTAATAAACGGCAAGGAATACACCCCGAAGGCAAGCGGCGACAGCTACACGGTCGAAGTGAAGCTCGACGACCGCAAGCGCACGGAGCTTAAAATGACTCAGGCGGAGCTTGAGGACAAAAAGACGTTCGAGCTCGATAAGAGCTTTGCGGTATTTAAGAAGGCTCCGAGTGCCGAGCTTGAAACGAAGCTGAACAAAGGCTCTATCCACGCCTCTTACACCGTGACCGACGACGAGGAAATTGCGGAGAACATAAAGCTCGTGCTTAAAAACTCGAACGGCGATATATTGAACACGGTTCCCTGTCAGGAGCTAAAGGGAGAGACGGACTTCACAATCGACAACGCCGGTTCATATATTGTTGAGCTTCTTGCGAGCTACGACGCGGTTGACGGACTCACCCACAGCGACGAGGCGCTGAAATCCAACGGCGTTGATATAGCGATAGACGTTGAAAGCGTGTCGGGCGAAATCGCAAAGAAATATTTTGAGAAAAATGAAAATGTAGAGATATTCTACACTGTAATCGACAACACATATGAGGACGTAGCCTCGTTCACGATAAACGGCAAGGAGTATAAGCCCGAAAAGCAGGACGACGGCAGATATAAGGTGAATTATAAGGCGAGCGGAAATGCCGAAGAGGAAAAGCTCACCCTCACCGCCGTAGGCTACTCGAATATAACCGAGGACGCCGAATGTGTGAACAGCATAGAGGTGCTCAAGGACGCTCCGACCGTGACCGATACAGACTACAACGGCGCGGAGAAATCGGAGGTATCCTTCAAGCTCAACGACCCCGACGGCGCGTTCATCAGCGGCAAAATCGTTGTTTCGGATACAAACGGCTTCGTAAAGGAGCTTCAAATCGAAAAGGGAAAGAGCAAATACGATCTCGGACTCGATAAGAACGGACTTTATACGGTATCCGTCAACGTGCTGTATGACCGCGACAGCGACATAAGCGACAAGGAAAATCAGACTGAAAGAGAGCTGCACAGCGGCAACATTCAGGTATTTGTGGACTATGCGTTTACATTTACAAACCAGACTCTCAAATCGGTTGACAACAAGACGAGAACCGTTACGCTTGGATTTGAGAGCACAAACGCGTCGATATACAACGTGTCTAAGGTGACGATAAACGGCAAGGATTACTCCGTTGAGAGGACGGGAAATATTTACACGGTCAGCGTTGTGCTCGACAAGGCGGAGAAAACCGTGCTGAATATAACCGGCGCGGAGCTTGAAGACCACAAGAAATTCAGCGCGAGCGGCAGCTTTACTGTATTCCTGAACAAGCCGAGCGCGGCTATCAAGGCGAGCAAGAGCGGCAATAAGGTAAATGTCGATTATACGATAACCGACGACGACAATACGCTCACCGGCGCGAACGTGTCGCTTAAGGACGCGAACGGAGCCGTGCTGAAGAGTGTTCCATACGACGGGCTTAAGGGCTCTGCGTCGTTTGAGATTGAAAACGCGGGAAGCTACACCGCCGAGCTGACGGCGAGCTATAACGCCGTCGACGGACTTGACCATATTGACGAGCCTATCGCGTCTCAGGAGGTCAGCTTTGCAATAGAGGTCAAGAGCGTTTCCTCGAGCGTTGCAGGCAAATATGTAAACAAGGGCGCAAATGTGGATATAATCTACACGGTAGAGGACAACACATACGAGGACGTGTCCGCGTTTATAATCGGCAAGGACGAATATAAAGCCGAAAAGCAGGAAAACGGTTCGTACAAGGTAGCTTACACCGCGCCCGACAGAGCCGGAGCGGTAACGCTCGAGTTGACGGCTGTCAAGTATTCGGGCGGCGAGGTCAAGGCGGCAAATACGGTTGAACTTGATGTGCTGAAGGACGCGCCGACCATCTCGGACTTTGACTACGACGGCAGCGAGACCCCGACGGTATCGTTCAAGCTCAACGACCCCGACGGCGCGTTTGTAAGCGGCAAGTTGACGGTTACCGATGCGGACGGCAAACAAATCAGCGAAACGACAGTTGACAAGAATAAAAAGAGCTATGTCCTCGACGTCAAGGAGAACGGGCTTTACTCTGTAAGCGCGAGCATCGTCTATGACCTTGACAGCAATAATAAGGACGGCGAAAATAAATTTGAAAGCGAGCTGCTCAAGCAGACCGTACAGGTATTTGTCGATTACGACTTCACAATAACAAAGCCTGTTCTGCAATCCGTTGACGCGGGCAGCGGCACGGTGAAGCTCGCCTTTGACAGCACAAACAAATCAATGTATAAGGTTGTCAAGGTGACGGTAAACAATACGGAGTACGAGGCGAGCCGAGTAAACGGCAACACCTACACGGTGGACGTTAAGCTCGAAACGCTCGACAGAACCGTGCTTGAATTCACTCAGGCGGAGCTTGAGGACCACAAGAAATTCCCGGTAAACGAGAGCATAACCGTATTTAAGAGCGAGCCGACCGCAGAGCTGACCGTCGGAGCGGAAAATTCGACCGTAACGGCTGATTACAGCATAACGGACAACGACGGCGCGATAAGCTCCAAGAGCATAGCCCTCAAGGACGGCGACGGCAGAATTATAAGCTCAGAGCCGTGCGCGGCGAACAGCGGCAGCGTTCGGTTCAGCGCTGACAAGAGCGGAACATATACGGTAGAGCTCACAGCCGATTACGACCTTGTAAACGGCAACGGCAGCATAAGCAAGACCCTCGCAAGCGGTGAAGCGACGGTAGACATAAAAGCCTCCGTTGAGTCGGGCAAAGCGGACTCCAAGTTCGTTCAAAAGGGCGCGGAGATAGGAATATACTATAAGGTCACCGACAACACCGACGAAGAGGTTTCATCGTTTACTATAAACGGAGCGGATTATACCGCAGTGCCGCAGGAGAACGGCGAATACCGCGCCGCATACTCTGCGGGAGCGACAGCCGGCGAGGAGAAAATAGAGCTAAGCGAGATTAAATATCCCTCCGGCTCGGCGAAGGCTGAGCACAGCATGAGCATAGAGGTGCTTAAGGATAAGCCGGCGGCTGATATAGTATTCGACAATTCAGGCGAACAGCCGAAGCTGACAGTAAATCTCAAGGACGATGACGAAGCGGTTCTCTCGGCGACTGCGGTAGTAATGCTCGGCTCTGATAGGGTTTTGGAAGCTCATCTGAACGAGGGAGAAAACGATATTGATATAACCTCTCTCGTCAACAATCAGGCGTATACCGTAAACGTCGTTGTGGATTACGACCTCGACAGCAACAGGGATGACGGCGTAAACCGCGACACACTCACCCAAAGCTCAAAGCTCGTCATAATCAAGGACTACAATTTCAGCCTTGATAAGCTCGCGGTAGAGCAGATAGACAAGGAGGATAAGGACGTTACCCTCTCGTTTGAAAGCTCTAATATCTCAATGGCGCACTTTGTAGATAAGGTTGAAATAAACGGCGACACTTACAGCGTGTCGAGAATTTCACAGCAGAGCGAAACGCCGCTCGGAACCGTGTATAAGTATAACGTGATAGTTCCTTACACCGACGAGTCAAGGCAGGAGTTCGTTCTCACAAAGGCTATCCTCGACAATATGAAGGCGTTTGACGTGTTCAATCAAAAGGCCGTAATATTCAAGAACGCGCCGACAGCCGACAATATTAAATTAGACCTCGGCTCAGACGAGCGCTTTACGCTCACGTTCGACACAAACGACGAGGACAAAACGCTCACGGCTCTGCACGCGGCGCTCAAGGACTACAAGGGCGAAACGGTAGAAACGGCTGAAATAAAAGCCGAAGCCGTATCAAATTACAGCCATAAGTTTAACCTCTCGGACGTTCACGCGGGAATATACACGGTCGACCTCACGGCGGACTACGAGCTTGCCGACGGCAGCGGCGAATACAAGAACCGCAGCCTTGGCACGGCGGAATATGAGGTTATGATACAAATCGACAGCGTTGACGCGTCCCTCGATAAGGAATACGCCGAAAAGGGCGCGGAGGCGGAGATAACATACACCATAACGGACAACGCCCCGTATTATGTGAAGAATTTCGAGATAATCACAACGTCCGGCGGTAAAGATACGTCCGCGCAATACGACGTGACAAGGGTTTCCGATGCGGGCGACGTAAGCGTATATACTGTAAAGGTAAAGATGCCCGATAAGGCGGGAACCGTTAAATACGCCCTGTCGAAGATAAATTATATCGACGACGACGAGGACGTAAACGCGGAGTACACCGCCGAGGTTAAGAACTGCGAGACGAGCGTGGAGGTTCTCAGGGATATACCGCAGAACACAAGCTACACTCTCGACGAAAAGGGCAGGAAAATAACCTTTGACGTTGTTGACGGCGACGGCGCCGTTACCTCGGTAACCGCCGAGGCGACAAACAAGGCGACAAAGAGCTCCACAGCTCTGCAAGCCGAAAAGGGCAATGACAATATATACACAATAGACCTCAAATCGCTTGAGAACGCGGCTTACGACATTTCAATAAAAATCAACTACGACCGCGATTCAGACAGAGGAAACGCTAAGAACGCCGGAACGCTCACGATAGATAAGGAGATAGACTTCTCCATTACCTATGCGGCGGCGATAAGCGGAACAAGGGCGGCTAAGGTGGACTCGTCCAAAAATACGGTAACTCTCGCGTTCAACGCAAATATAACGGCGAACGGCGAGGCGGCTTCAGACGTTGAGCTTCAGGACGCAACCGTCAACGGACAGATATATACAGTGACAAAGAGTGACGAAAACGGCGAATACACGGTTGAAGTCCCGTATAAAAACGACGACCGTCAGACCGTCGCTATCGAATCCGTAACGCTGACAAACGGACTGAAATTCAACTGCACAAGTGATAATTCGGCAGTTATCTTCAAGACTGCGCCAAAGGCGAGCGGACTCAATGTGACCGAAAAGAGCGGCGTTGTAAGCGCGAGCTTCAAGCTGACCGATGAAGACGGCACGATTTCCGGCTTCAAGGCCGTTCTCAGGGACAGCGCCGGCAATATTGCCGCAACAAAGGAATTTGACAAGATTCCGAGCGGCGGAAGCGTAAGCGTCAGCTTCGATAAATACAGAGCGGAAAAGGCGGGAGATTACAAGGTTTCAGTCCTCGCGACATATGACAGAACAGACGGAGCGACGCATTCCGACGAGGAGCTGGCATCTTCAAGCGCGACCGTCGAAATAAGGTCGAGCATCACGGCTCATTCCGGCGCGGCTGAATATGTGGAAAAGGGCGCGGATATAACCGTGACCTACACGATAAGCGACAACACGGACGACGCGGTAGAGGCTGTCTATATAAACAATGAAAAGCACACCGCCGTTCCGACGGACAACGACGGACAGTACACGGTAATGCTCAAAGCCCCGGAGGGCGCGGGCAAGACCTCGTTTAAGGCTGATAAGGTCGTATACGGCGGCAAGGATATATCGCTTGCAAGCCCGCACACCGTAAGCACAGAGGTTCTCAAGAGCGAGCCGCAGATAATGGATTACACGGTAGACGCGGAGAATTACACAGCCACGTTCAATGTTCTGGACGACGACGACGCTCTAATCAGCGGCAAGGCTTTAATAGTCGGCGGCGAGAAGGAGCAGACCGTATGCACCTTTGAAAAGAAGGGCGCGCAGAGCTTTGACATTCCCGAGGACCTCGACGACGACGTTGAGTATCGCGTTGTCATAAAGCTCACCTATGACCGCGACAGCGACAAAAAGGCGGGAAGCGCAAACTGCACGACCGATAAAGAGATGTGCGATGAGCTGCTGGAGCTTAAGGTCGATTACAACGTTGTCATAAGGGATATAAAGGCGATAAGCGTAGACAGAGATGAAAAGACAGCCGACATAACCTTTACGGCGGACGACGACGACAAGCACCACATCGAGAGAATATACATCGAGGGTCAGGATCAGGAGTACTACGCCGAATACGACGAGAAAACCGGCGTATATACGGTAAATGATCTTCCGTACTTCGGCAAGGAGGACGAAAGACAGGAGATAAGGCTGACCAAGTTCTATATCGAAACGGGAATAGAGTACGACCTCAGCGAGCAGAACGTCTCCTTTGTAATCTTCAAGAACAAGCCGACGGTCGAGAATTTTGAGGTTGAGGTAAGCGGGGACGACGTATATTTCAGCTTCAATATAGTGGATAACGACAACACTCTTTCAGAGGCTTCAACCTCGCTCACAAAGAGCACGTTCAACGAGGTGTACGGCAACACCACGATAGACACAATAGACGAGAAGGAGCTTGCTCTCACCGCCGATGGCAAATATAGGGATAGGCTCAAACTCGCCGATATATCCACAGCCTACAACTTTAACGTAAACGTACTCGGCGGCTATGACGCGGCGGACGGCGAGGAGCACAGCGACGAAACTATCGGAACCGCTGTTTCAACCGTCAAGATAAGCGCTAATATTTTAAGCGACTCCATAACCTCAAAGGAGGATATGGGCGGCGACGAGGTCGGCGAAACCATCGAGAAAAACAAGAAGATCAGAGTTGCCTTTGAAATTGCCGACAACACCGAGTGGGACGCTACCCGAATGGTAATTAACAACGAGGTTTACAACGTAAGCAAGGACAGACCGACCGACAAGGGCAGCATCTACTTTGCGGACGTTATAACTCCGGAAACAGCCGGAAAGGCTCCGTTCACCGTATCAAGAATTTACTACGGCAACAACGAGTCCGACGTAAATTACAAAACGAGAGAGGTAACCATACTCAAGGCAAAGCCGGGCGTTGAGGATTACGACGACGGCGGCACGGCGGATACTCCGTACCTCAAGTTCACATTCTCGGACCCCGACGGCGCATTGACGAGCAAGGCTGTATTGACGATTCAAAAGGAAAATACAAACGATGTAGTGTACACCGAAGAATTGACAAACGGCAAAAAGGTAGACCTCGACCTGAGCGACGAGAGCAAGTATCCCGAGGGCATATATCAGGTTATCATCAAGGCTTCATACAATATGTATGCTGATGCTGAGAAAGAGGTCAAGGACGCAAGCCTGCTCAATGACAATGTTCTCGGACTTGAAAAGAGACTGCAAATCAAGAAGGGCTACAACCTCAAGGCATCGCTCCTGCCTGTTGAACTGTTCCAGGACGGAATGCCATTCTGCTTCTATGTCAATATGAACAGCATCAAGCAGGGCACAAATATAACGAGAATAAAACTCGCAAAGCTCAGAGAACAGCCTGACGGCTCATATTCCGAGAAGGAATATGATGAAATGTTGATTCCGTATGATTACGAGGGCAGACTGGACTATATCGCCTGGATAGACGGCTGGTCGTATGAAAAGGGACTCACGAACGTTTACTATGAATCGCTCGTTCTCGATAACGGCGAAGAGCTTATCCTCGATTGGTTCAGCGATTACACAATAGTAAACAAATATCCCGAGGCTGTAAAGACTACCCTCAAGGAGGACGTTATAAACGACTGCGTAAACGCGTCCGTTACCCTCTCCGACCCCGACAATACGATAAACCGCCTGCGCTTCAGACTCAAGGCGGCAAACAACAGGGTGCTCGACGAAAAGTTCCTGAGCAAAAACGAGGTACAGGAAACAACGAGCGTAGTCTTTGACAAGAAGATGCCTATGA
This sequence comes from uncultured Clostridia bacterium, assembly GCA_947588875.1. Classification (GTDB taxonomy): domain Bacteria; phylum Bacillota; class Clostridia; order Oscillospirales; family Acutalibacteraceae; genus UBA7067. Next base: position 25,026 of record CANPZK010000003.1, on the reverse strand, counting down.
CGAGCCAGTATAAGCTCGAGGTAATAGCGGAATTTGACCCGGAGGGCAGAGGAAACTATTACACAAATACTCTCTCGACCGCGTCGATAAGCTCGGCGGAGCGCGTTGTAATACGCGACCATCTCGTCGATAATCCTTACCCCGACAAGGGCGGCGACGTTGTGCTCGGTTATCAGATGGCGCACAACCTTGCTGCGGGCATTGAGATAATCGGAATGAAGATAAACGGCGAGCAGGTGGATTTAAGCTCGCAGGACGGCGACTGGTATAAATTTGTAATGCCCGCGCCGACAAACAGCGGCGTTTACGAATACACCGCGACTGACATAATCCTGAGCAGCAAGACCTACAATCTCGCAAAGAAGGATCCCGACGAGAACGGCGAGGGAGGCTACAACCTCCAGCCGACCGACAAGGTAGACGTTTTAAAGGACGCGCCTTACGTTACGGGAATGAAGCTCGAGGACGATCCCGCCGCCAACACAGCGAAGTTCAGCTTTAACGTCGAGGACCCGGACGGCGCTCTTGTTGAAAACAGCGCGGGAACAGCGACCGTAAACGGCAATTCGCTCAACATAATCCCCGGCGAAAACACGCTGACATTTAAAAACATTCCGAAGGATCAGGAGCTTACGCTTGACGTATTGGGCAATTATGACCTCGATACAAACGAGCTTGAAAACGAGCCGACGGATAAAAACCTGCACAACGAGAGTATTCTCGACGGCGGAAAGGCAGTGCCGTTTAAGGTGCTCGACGATTACGGTCTGACCGTTTCAAACGTCAAGGCGGTAGACGCAAACGGCGATGAGGAGCGTTTCTTTGACAAGGGCGCTTCGATAGATATGACGTTTGAAAGCACAAATAAAACTCCGGCGGGAGTTGACAGAGTTGTTGTAAACGGCAGCGAGTACGACGCGACTCAAAACGAGGACGGAACATATAAAACGAGGATAAAGGGACTTACCAACGCCGGCGAAACGGATTTGAAGATAGACAGCGTTATCCTTGAAAACGGCAAGACGCTCGACGCTTCAAATGTTGGCGCTCCCGCGACGATAGAAATACGCAAGGATAAGGTGTCCGTTCAGAAATTCAGCTCAACGAGCGATGACAAATCAATGACTCTCTCCGTGACCGTAAAGGACGACGATGATTCGCTCATAGGCGATACGCTCGACGTTACAATAACCGATTCCTCCACGAACGAAACGGTTACAACGACTACGATTGAGCCAAACAAGACGAACGAAATCAAGTTCAACACGAACGACAGCAGAAAATATGACGTGAGCATAAAGGCGGACTACACGAGAGATATTGAAAATCAGGACGTAAGAGAGGACGAGGAGATCTACAAGAAGAAGGTTTCGATGGACAGCAGAGCCATTGAGATGAAGGATATTCTCGACGTTAAGCTGTTCAAGGTTGAAAACGGCAAGAACACGCAGATAGACGTTGTGGACCTCGACGATATTCAGAGCAACCTCAAGGATTATGTAGTGCGCGTGGATATGGAAAACCTCCCGTCGTTCTACTCGAATATCGAGAGCACTGAGGTAAAGGGCGACAAGCTCGTGCTGAAAGTAAGCTATGAGGGCGCTGTGGACTATTCCGAGGGTCAGGCGGCTAATAAGGAATATATCGAGATAGAATATCAGTACATCTCCGGCAAGAGCTACTCATACGGGGGTTCGTTTGAGTCCTTGCTGCGCAGAATGAGGGAGAAGCCGAACGATACGTTCACGCTTGACAAGAACTACGACGCTTCAACCTATGTGTCCGACGATTCGACCTACTTCGGCAAGACGACGTTCAAGGGAACCATAAACGGCAACGGCTACACGATAAGCAACCTTTCAAAGCCGCTGTTTGACTCGGTTGAAAGCGCGAATATCAATAATCTTTACCTCACAAACGTGACTCTTACCTCGCTCCAGGGAGCGAGAGCGCCGCTTGCAAATTCAATTTCCAAGACGACCGTCAAGGGCGTTCATATAAGCAACGTTAAAACTACGTCATACGGCAACACGACCTCGGGCTACGGCTCAATGGCGGGTATGGTCGGAGACGCAAAGGATAACTCCAAGATTGAGGAATCCAGCGTTACAAACCTCACGCTCGGTCACATTTACCTGACGCACCTCGCGGGCGGTATGGTTCGCGAGCTTAAAAACTCGACGGTTTCAAACTGCTATGTCGAGGGCATAGCCACCACCGGCTGGTGGGGCAACGGCGGAATCGCAGGCTCTGCGGATCAATATTCGACCGTTGAAAACTGTATTTCCAATATGTCGCTCTCCATGTATATCAACGAGAAAAACGCCGGCATAGTCGGCTCGTGCGGCGGGGCGACGCTCAAAAACAACATAGCCATAGCAACAAAGAACAACGGCTGTACGAGCAAGGTATTCGGAAATACCATAGGCACAAATTCCGACAATAACTATCAGCTCTCCGACGTTCCGGGCAACAATAATGATAATAAAGCCGTAAAGACGATAGAGAGCAGTAAGCTCAGCGAGAGCTTCTATGAGAATGAATTGAAGCTTGACCCGAAGATTTGGGATTTAAGCGGCGCGTCCGCGACAAAGGTTCCGACGCTCAGGAGCAATTTGAGCTTTGCGCCGTATGTTCCGAGCCAGGAGAGGATCAAGGATAACACGAATTACGACCCGAGCAAGGAGGTCGCGTACAACAACCTATATAAGCTCATGCCGTTCTACGACGCGTCCTATATAATTGACGACGCGGCGAAGCATATACAGACCGGCGACGACCTCAACACAAAGAGAGTCAACGGCGTTATTCCTTACGATTCTGACGGAAATATAGTTTATGTTCTCGATACCGAGAATTACGACAAGCTCTCGAAGATAACAATTGTTTACGACGACCTGTCAACACAGACATACGACGTGAGCTTTGACATCTACTTCGGAAACGTCGCCTGCTACGATATACCGAAGCTCAATCTGAAATATACATATAATCACTATGTTATAGATTCGGATTCGCCGATAATCGACGAGCTCATCGACGAGCTGCCCGCTATGGGAAGCTACGGCAAGGCTCTCGACCCGATCACCCCGAACAGAGACCCCGACACCTACAAGTACTACTACGACGAGGAGCTCGGAACGAGAGAAAACCTCAGAGATTTTGTCATAAAGGTGCTTGCAAACGGCAATTACTCCGTCACGACCGGCGACTCGGTTATCAACACGGCGATACGCTCCGAGCTTACAAGCAACAATAAGCTGCTCAATATGCTGTATGCTTACAACTACTTCATGCGCTGGTACAGCTTTGATATAGAGCAGTTCAGCATGGCTGATATGCTGATGTTCAAGGGCGACATATTCAACGACACTATGAACCTTGACGCTCTCACCTCGGCGCTGCTGTCCAACCCGGGAAGCACAATGAGGCCGAACGGAACTCACGATTTTTACAGCGGATATATCAGCTCCTACACGGGCATAAAGACCCTGCCGGAGTTCCTCGATTACTTCATATCCTCGACGGAAAAATATAAAAACGCCGATGTAAACGACTGGTTCACAGACAACTTCAACGGCGTAATGCGCGAAGTGAAGATGGATGAAATCGAGGGCGTAAACATAAAATACGACGAAATCAAGTACCGCGCATGGGAGCACCTGAGCGTGCGCCCGCAGAATATACTCCCGTTGCTCAATATGCCGGATAAGTCGACGTACATTATTTCTTATCCGACTATGATGGCGATCGGCTCCGTGAGGAACTACATAAGAGACCCGGAGGATCCGGCTCAGATGGAGAGCTTTAACAAGAGTATGGACAGTCAGGCAAAGCTGATGAAGACGTACTACAATATGTTCCTCGGAGTTTTGAGCAATACGGACGTTGTGGCGCTGTTCAACTCTAAGGATGACTATTTATACGACAGCACAAGGGTTTACGAGTCGGCTGACGCCAAGGACAGAGTATTCGCGAGCAATACGACGAATGAGCCTCATATGAAGTGGTTCGCCGTTCCGCTCGGCGTGAACTATTACCATGCCGCGAACTACGCTGTTGCGGGCGGCAGAGATATTTGGTACGGACAGGGCAACTACTTCGGCAATATGCTCCTTTACAGCCACGAGGCTGCCCATAATCAGGACGGCCCGCTCTACTTCAAGGGCTACGGCAGAAAGTCGGGAACAGGAGCCGAGGACTACACCACTGGCTTCTTCACACAGACCTTTGACGACGGCAGCCCGCAGCTAAACGGCATGTACTACTACGATGATAACTCCACATATAGCGGCAACCTGACTCCGGAGAGAATCAACTCCTACACGAAGATAAACGACTTCTACAAGAAGATGTTCCAGACGACGTACTTCCTCGATTATCTCATGGGCGAGGCGTTCCTGGAGCTTAACTCCGACCAGCAGGCGGCTGTGGCGACCACAATCAAGGGCACTCCAAACTCGCCGTCCATATCGACGGTATCTAAAGCCGATATAGAGGGAATGAATCTAAGCAAGGTTGAGGATCTGACGAAGAATAAGCTCATTTTGGCGAGCGGAATTTCGCAGTCCATCTATGATGTGCGCTGGTACGACGTACACAGCACGACCTCGGGAATAGCCTCTAATCCGACGTTCCATTACCTCGCATACGCAATGCTCGGATACGCCGGCTATGACGACGGATTCGTTCAGTACTGCGGAAAAATATACGACGGCGATTTGAATTCGCTCATAGCAATATCCGATAAGGTCGGCGACCATTACAAGACCTTTGAGGAGTTCAAGACAGGCGAGTACGAGAAGATAATGAAGCACAGAGATGAAATTTCTTACATCAACGCCGACGAGGTTGTAGAGGAATTCAAAGAGGCTTTGATTCTCGACGCTCAGGATATGACAAAGTCGCGTTTGGCTAAAAATGCTTTGGCGGCAAAGAAGAAGTATTATCTCCTGCTCAAGAAGAACACCGACGACTTCAGAGGAGAGATATTCCAAAATAAAGACAAAGATAATGTTGAGGTTCACGTATCCACGGCGAAGGACTTTGTAGATCAGATAACAAAGAACAAGTACGCCAAGGTGATAGTTGATAAAGACCTTGACTTCTCGGCATACAACTCAGGCACAAGCGTTGTCGGCGTGACCTTCTTAGGCTCGGTTCAGGGCAAAGACGGACATCAGTATAAGCTCGAGAATCTCTCAAGGCCGCTGTTCAGAACCCTCGGCGAGGGAGTTGAGATAAAGGATTTGACCGTTTCAAACGCGAATATCGCTCTCAATTACGAGGGCGCGGGAGCGCTTTCAAGAACAGTCGATAAGGTGACTGTTTCGGGAGTGAAGCTCGAAAATGTCACGGTCGATTCCGGCAACAAGAACAACGCGGGCGGACTCTTCGGCAGCGCGTCCAACTCGACGTTTACAAATATCGACGCGAACGGCTTGAACGTAAGCGGCGGCAAGAACGTCGGCGGCATAGTCGGAAACCTTGTAAACGGCACTGTGACCGGCGGCACGATTGATAATGTAAACGTAAAGGGAACCTCGGACTGCATAGGCGGACTTATCGGCGAGGCGAACGCGTCGAAGGTGACAGGCATAAAGATTTCAAATGTCACCACGATAGACGCTAAGAACTCCGCCGGAGGAATGATAGGCAACGCGATAGATACGGCAATAGAGTCCGCGTCTGCGGAGACTGTTAAGATTGAGAACGCGAGAAACAATATCGGCGGACTCGTCGGCAATCTCACCTCGTTGCAGACGGTACTCGACGACGGCACGACAAGCAGCTCTACGCTGAGCGGCAGCTATGCGCGCGATATAACCATAACGGCTATAACGAAGCTCGGCGGCTTGGTGGGCAACGCCGACAAGGGAGGCAAAATCACGACGAGCAGCAGCGCCGCGGTAAATATAGGCGGCACGGCTGATTCAATCGGCGGCTTCATAGGAGAGCTAAAGAACGTTGAGGTCAGCGACTGTTACAGCGCAAACGCTGTACTCCACGGCAGGAGCTATATAGGCGGCTTCGTGGGCTACACTGAAAATCCGACGATAACAAACTGCTATTCGCACGGCAGTGTGACAAACACGTCTAACCTCGGCGGATTTATCGGAACGGCGAGAACGAGCGCAAAGCTCGAAAACAACGTCGCTTTCGCTTCGGTTGCAACAGGCGGATTCAAGTTCGACCCGAACACCGACCTGAGATTGATAAATAGCGGATACAAAAACAACTATGAGGTTGAGGAGTATCCGGGCAGACCGTCAAAGGAAAGAGGCAATATCGGCGAGAATACCATTAAGCCGGTGGGTGTTGCAGGTATTAACAGCGGCTTCTTTACCGCAACGCTTAAATGGAATACGGCGACGTGGGATCTCTCAAAGGTTGAATCGGGCGGACTTCCGAGGCTTCAGGGAACAGGAAACGCTTTGAAAGAAACCGATACTTTCTCGTTCAAAGAGTCGGCAATACAGCAGACGCTCCTGATGGGAGGCGCGGCGTTCGACCCGACCGACGCCGTTGTGACCCAGCCGCTTGAAACCGTACCGAGCGAAACCGCTCCGACAGCGCCAGCCCCGACGGCGGCGATGCCGACGGAAACAGCGGCTGCCGAGACAGACCCGACTGCGGCGGAAGCTGTTCCGAGCAGGGAAACAAGATACGGCGCTGCGGCTGAAGCGGCGACGGACGCCGAGATGTTCACCGAGGGTGTAATAGCCGGCGTGACGGAACCGATATTTATGCTTGAACAGGCAGTGACCGACGCTGTAAGCGGCTGACAGACTCGAACAAATAAATAACGCAAACGCACAAGCGCGGGCGCGGTCATTCGACCGCGCCCGATTTATAGGCGCAGGCAGGCAAAGCGCGCTTGCTGTTGAAATAGCTCGCCGTATGTGATATAATAGGCATTGATTAAAATTAATATATTTTTGCCGCCGCGCGGCAGGAAACGGAGATAAAACTATGAAAAGCAATGTTTTAAAATCAGGTGTAAACGCCGCCCCGCAGAGGACGCTTTTACACGCTCTCGGCTTGACCGATGAGGAAATAGGCAAGCCGCTTGTTGGAATCGTAAGCTCAAAGAACGACGTTGTCCCGGGACATATGAATATAGACAAGGTCGTCGAGGCTGTAAAGCAGGGAGTAGCAATGGCGGGCGGAGTACCGCTCGTATTTCCGGCTATTGCCGTTTGCGACGGCTTGGCGATGGGACACGAGGGTATGAAATATTCGCTCGTTACAAGAGAGCTGATAGCCGATTCGACCGAGGCTATGGCAAAGGCGCACGCCCTTGACGCTCTTGTAATGGTTCCGAACTGCGACAAAAACGTACCCGGACTTTTGATGGCGGCGGCGAGGATAAATGTTCCGACTGTCTTTGTCAGCGGCGGCCCCATGCTCGCCGGCGTTGTTGACGGCGAGAAGATAAGCTATTCGACCGTATCCGAGGCGGTGAGCCGCTATAAGGTCGGAGAGATAGACGACGCGAAGCTCTGCGAGTATGAAAATAAGGCTTGTCCGACCTGCGGCTCGTGCTCCGGTATGTTCACCGCGAACAGCATGAACTGCCTTACCGAGGTTCTCGGAATGGGACTCAAGGGCAATGGAACCATACCGGCGGTTTACTCTGAGAGAATACGCCTTGGCAAGCGCGCCGGCATGGCTGTAATGGATATGTACAACAAAAACATCAGACCGAGAGATATTATGACTCTCGAGGCGTTTGAGAACGCTCTAACCGTGGACATGGCGCTCGGGTGCAGTACGAACAGTATGCTCCACCTGCCGGCGATCGCGCACGAGTGCGGAATAGATCTGCACCTTGACATTGCAAACGAAATATCCGCAAAAACGCCGAACCTCTGCCATCTCGCGCCCGCGGGAGAGCATTTTATGGAGGAGCTTAACGAGGCCGGCGGAGTTTACGCGGTTATGCACGAGCTGACAAAGCTCGATCTCCTGCACACCGATATTATGACCTGCACCGGCAAAACCGTGGGCGAGAACATAGCAGACTGCGAGATAAAAAATACCGAAATCATCAGAACGATAGACAATCCGTACAGCAAAACGGGCGGCATAGCCGTGCTCAAGGGCAACCTTGCGCCGGACGGCTGTGTTGTAAAGCGTTCGGCGGTTGCTCCCGAAATGATGCACCACAGCGGAAGGGCGAGGGTGTTCGACTGCGAGGAGGACGCGCTCAACGCCATATACGACGGCAAAATCAACCCGGGCGAGGTAGTTGTTATACGCTATGAGGGACCTAAGGGCGGCCCCGGAATGAGGGAAATGCTCAACCCGACCTCCGCCATCATGGGCAGCGGGCTTGGAAACAGCGTCGCGCTGATAACCGACGGAAGATTTTCCGGCGCGACGAGAGGTGCGGCTATCGGCCATGTTTCGCCGGAGGCTGCCGTGGGCGGAAATATAGCTCTTATAGAAGAGGGCGATACGATCGAGATAGATATTCCCGCGAACACAATCAAAATTTGCGTTTCGGACGAGGAGCTTGATTCGAGAAGAAAGAGCTGGACTCCGAAGGAGCCGAGGATAAAGACAGGGTATCTTTCAAGGTACGCAAAGCTCGTTTCCTCCGGCTGTACCGGCGCGGTTCTTGAATAATTGCTCAGCCGTAATTTGTCCATATACTTAACATAACAAAAGAACCTCCTGCATACAATTTACTGTAAGCAGGAGGTTTTAAATATGGAGCATTGGCTTGTGTGGATAATACTCGGGGCAGGATTTTTAATTTTTCTGATAATTCAGGCGGCTTCGCGTGAGAAAAAGCCGTTTCGCAAGGCGGCGCTCACCATGGCGAGCGGGCTTATAGCGCTTGCGGCGGTGAATTTGACCTCGGGGTTTACGGGGGTGGCTCTGCCTGTGAGCATACTCAGCCTGTGCGGAGCGGCGGTAGGGGGGATACCCGGAGTCACGCTTCTGCTTGTTATGAATATGATACTTTAATGTGAGCTTTATGCTCTTTGCGCCCCCGCCGAAGGCGGGGGCGGGCGGCGACCGGCGCGCCGGAGGCGCGCGGAAAAAACGCGGCATTGGAGCAGTGCGGCAGGGGAAGGAGCCTGCCGCCGCGTTTTTTCGCAAATTTTCGCGGCAGCGAAAATTTGCCGGTCGCCGCCCCGCCCGAAAACAAATAAAAAATTTTAATGAACGCTTTTTTTAAAGCCTTTAAACCGAGCGGCGCTTTCCGGTGAACTGTTCGGAAATTATTTTAAAAACGCATACGGCGTCCGCCTGCCGATGCGTGAATTTCACCTCGTCGCCTGTCTGGTGCTTGTAAAGCCTTGACAGAGCCTCGCATTTTTCGTCGCCGTCGTTTATAAATACGACCTCGCCGTCGCCGATTACGCTTGAATAGAGAGTGCCGCACCCGCAGGGACTGTTTGAATATACAAGTCCCTCCTCGCGGGAGATTTCAAAGCAGACGCGGCTGTTTTGCCGCAGAATATCGAGCTTTTTACCCTCGCGGGCGCTGTGAAGGCAGAGTGTAAGGCGACCTCCCGCCATCTCGTATCCGTAGCTCATAGGCACCAAATACGGCTCTCCGCCGCGCGACATAGCAATATGACAGATTTTACATGAGCGTATAATCTCCTCTATCTTTTCAAGGCTTGTGATTTCTCTGTCTTTTCTTCTCATAGTATCACCGATTTCAAATGTTATTTTAAAAAATCAAAAGCCGAACTCATCTGATGAATCCGGCTTTGCTTTTTATTATGCAGTAGTAAGAATATCCTCTCTCACGGCGTTTATAAGCTCGTCGATCGCCTCGTAGTTTATCTCCGGGGTGAGGTCGAGATCCCCGTCCGCACGGAACGCCATTTTAGCGACGAACTTGTCGATTTTGTTTGAGCCGTCCGCGTGAAGCTCCCCGCCAAAGCATTTGTACGCTATCGCATGCGACTTGAGCGCCGGGGTGTAGTTTATTTCCATCTGGCGGTCTATATTTTCCTTGTCGGAAAAACCGCAGCACAAAAACAGCGCGACGCGCTTTGTCAGCAGCTCGCCCTCCTCCTCCTCGACAAACTTGCTCACGGCGGCGGTTATATGTCCCATTCTTACGCTGCCGCCTATTATCACCGTGTTGTATGGCGACAGGTCGATTTTAATCCCGTCGCGGGCGTTTACGAGGGTCACCGGTTCGTTTAGACGATCCGCAATATATTTGGCACATTTTTCCGATGTGCCCGTTTTTGTTCCGTATACGATCAGTACGGGCATCTGGTAAACCTCTTTTCGATCATCTTTATTTAATTTTACAATTTTCAAGCATAAAATGCAACTGTGAATTTTATGAAGGGGAGGAAAACATTTTTTGTTTTAAATTTAATTTATCTGCATTGAGAAGTACACAGCCCCTTTTTATTTTGTTGAAAATAGATTATAGAAAAATAAGCTGCCCGCCGTTAAACAGGCGGGCAGAGCTATTATATAAGTAAATATAAATCAAAATCAAAAATCAGTCATAGCGCTTTCAGCGCAAGAAAAGAATAATCAGTATGAATATTCCCCTCCCGAGTAATCGTAACCGTCGCCGCCGTAATCGTTTTCGCCTTCATAGCCGTACTCGCCGCCGTCCACGTCGCCGTATCCTCCGCCGGACTCGCCGTCGCTGTATTCACCGCTGTCCGAGCTTGAGTCGGACTCGCCGCTGTAATCGTAGCCGTAATCCTCTCCGGAGTCCGTATCCGTATCCGAACCGCTGTCTCCGTACAACTCGTCCGGCGCGTCCGTAGAGTCCTCGGTGCTCTGAGCGTCGAGGTCATAATCTCCGGCACCGCTTCCCTCAAAGAGGGTGTTCATTGCGGTGATCTGAGAATCGGTATTTGCGGATATTATTCCGTTTAAGAATAATACATTGTTTATTTTGTGCTCCTTGCAATAATCCGCGAGGTTGCCCTCAAAATATCTGTAATCAATTATGTGAACCTCGTCGTAGTTGTACGCGAGATACGGGGCGAAGGCGTTTCCGTTTGAATCCTTTACAACGGCTATCTTCTGCCCGCTCGTGTTGTCAACATTGTCTATCATCATAAGCGGATTGTCGCCCCAGCAGAATACGCCGTATGTCGAGCTGCCGGCTTCTGCGCCTTCGTAATACATTCCCACGTCAAGCGGACCGTCGTCATACAGTGTAAAGAGGCGGCAGTCGTAATTTCCGGGGATAGTGTAATAATCCACTTGGTCGGGATTGGATTTTAATATACTCGATTCCGACGCTGTGTAGAGAGAGCCCAAGAAGCCGTCGATAGTATTTTTTTCCGCGCTCGCAAGCTGGAACGGCGTTAGACCCGCTGATTTTGCAAAGGTCGTGTATGCGTAATACGCGCCGAGGCCGGTCCAGTTGTTGTCGGTGTTGAAGTAAAGGTATTCGGTCTTGTGTTCGTTGAGCGTGTCATAAATGTCAACGGCTTTAACGTCCTTTGAAAGCGCCTTGTATATAGAGGTCGTATTCTGGCGCTGAGAGGTGACGTTCTGCTCTGTCTTTAGCCTTTGCTCCTCGCGCGGGCATAAGCCGAACTCTGAGTGATTTGGCACTACCATATCATACACTGTAATGTCTTTTCCCAGATCCTCTTTATATTTGTTTATCGCGGACGCGTATTCGCGGGCGGATTCGTCGCTGCTGTGGAAAAGCTCGAACGCCTTGTTGTCCCAGAAGTACAGCGAGCTGTTCTCATCAAGCTCGCCCTGCTTTCCGTTGTCGGCAATTTCCTTGACCGGCGGTTCCGTCGGCTTTTGCGTTGCCGGCTGCGTCGCCGCCGTTGCCGCCTCGGTTGCACTCGTCTGCACCGCGCTGCCATTTCCCGAGCAGGAGGAGCAGTGGCTTACGGAGAGAACCAGTATAAGTACAATGACGATAATGATGGCGGCGGCTCCGCCCACTATTATCATGCGGTTTCTCTTTTGCTTTTTAAGTCGTTCCTGTCTGCGCCGTTCCTCGCGGCGCATATATCTTTCCTCGTAATTTTTGTTGTCTTGATTATATTCTGACATATCGTTTCCTCCTAATATAAGAGTTACTCTATGCTATTATACAACAAAATAACAGTGTTTTCAACAAAAATTTATGTTGATTTACAAATGTATCAATAATTTTAACGCTTTGTGTTCGAGGCGATAGATCGAGGCATGCCGCGCCGATGCTCCCATTTGGGATTGTGCGTGGAACAGGGGGTTCGGGCGGCGACCGCAAATTTCCGCCCCGCCGGGCGGAAATTTGCCGAAAACGCGGCGGGGCAGAGCCTTTGCCCCTATCGCACTCCCCGCCGCCGCCGCGTTTTCCGCGCGGCTGCCGCCGCGCCGGTCGCCGCCCGAACCCGAGCCCGTATAAGCACAAAGCGTAAACGAGCGGGCGCGGCAGATAACACTCCGACCCGACAGCTTCAAAATATCAGTCCCCGACCGATAAATAAAAAGCCCCCGAAACCGCCGCAGACGGTAACGGGAGCCGTTAAAGCCGAGCGATAAGTCAAACACGACGAGCCTGCCGCCGGCGTGACTATCGGACGTAATTAAGTTATATATTGAGAAAAATCCTCGCGATTTGGAAGTACATTAAAAGCGAGATAGCGTCGACAGCGGTCGTTATGAACGGGCTTGCCATCACGGCGGGGTCAAAGCCTATCCTCTTTGCAATCATCGGTAGAGTACAGCCGATGAATTTGGCGAATATTACGGTGCATATGAGAGTAAGGCAGACGACGAGCGATACATAGAACCCCACCCGGTCGAGGAGCATGAGCTTTATAAAATTTGCGGCGGCAAGCGTTACTCCGCACAGGATCGCGACGCGGCACTCCTTGAATATGACCTTTGGCATATCCCTGAATTTAATCTCGTCGAGCGAAAGCCCGCGTATTATCGTGACCGACGCCTGACTGCCCGAGTTTCCGCCGGTGTCCATAAGCATTGGGATAAAGGCGGTCAGAGCAACCTGAGCGGCAAGGGCGTTCTCATAAGCCGAGATTATCCAACCCGTAAAGGTGGCGGAGATCATCAGTATCAAAAGCCACGGTATGCGCTTTGCGTAGGTCTCGAAAACGCCGGTTTTCATATAAGCCTTGTCTGTCGGCGTGATAGCCGCCATGACCTCCATATCCTCGGTCGTTTCCTCCTGCATAACGTCGATAGCGTCGTCGACCGTTACTATGCCGACAAGGCGGTTTTCGCCGTCGACTACCGGTATGGCGAGAAAGTCGTACTTGTTGAAGCGATTCGCAACGCTCTCCTGGTCGTCGAGAGTGTTCACCGATATTACGTTTTGCTCCATTATATCCGATATGATAGAGTCCTCGTCCGATAGGAGCAGAGTTTTTATTGAGATGGTTCCTATCAGATGTCGGTTGTCGTCCGTCACATAGCAGGTGTATATGGTTTCCTTGTCAACGCCTGTTCTGCGTATCCTCTTGATAGAGTCGCTGACCGTCATCGACGGGCGCAGGCTGACAAATTCCGTCGTCATAATACTTCCGGCGCTGTCCTCGGGATAATTCAGAACCTCGTTTATCTGCTTTCTCACCTCGGGGTCGGCTTGGCGCAGGATCCTCATCACCACGTTTGCCGGCATTTCCTCTATGAGGTCGACAGCGTCGTCGACATACAGCTCGTCTACGACCTCTTTAAGCTCGGTGTCGCTGAAGCCGTGAATCAAAAGCTCCTGAGCGTCGTCGTCCATTTCGACAAACGTGTCTGCGGCAAGCTCCTTGGGCAGAAGCCTGAAGAGCAGGGGCAATGACTCCTCCGGCATCTCGTCAAACATGGCGGCAATGTCGGCGGGCTGGAGCGTAATAAAAATATCTCTCAAAGTGGTGTACCTTTTGTTTTCCAAAAGCCTCTCTATCGACGATTGGAGAGATATGACCGTTTTTGTGCCGTTGGTTTCCATTGGGCGTTCCTCCTAATATATTTTTGATTAGGCGAAAGCACCGAACCGAGTTAATTCACGGCATAAAGCCGTACAGGCGAAAAATGGCGCAGAAACGCCGCATTGTTCGCCTGCATATTCGGTAAGGCGCCGTACTGCTACTGCCTCCTGCGTCCATTTTCTTCACCTCGCTTTATAAACGTCAATTTAAATTACTTCAAAATTTGAGTTTGTTTTTTTCTTATTATATTTTATACTCTAAGCTCAAAAAAGTCAAATCCAAAGCTGTCGAAAAAGCGCTTTTGGTTCGCTTTTCAAAAAAACGAAAAATTAAAAAGCCGACGGCGGCGCATTTCCCATATTTATCCTCTCCGCCGCATAAAAATTTGTTAAAGAAAACAGGGCGCGCAGCATTTGGGGGAGGGGATACACAAAATCGAAGAAAATGCAGGAAAAATTTAAAATTCCTGCAAAAAAAATTAAAAACTCACGCTTAAAAAAATAAATACAAATATTTTCTGCAATTTTAAAACTAAAAATTGCAGAATAGGCTTGACAAAGGCACTGCATTATGTTAAAGTAAATTTCGTATTGAGCGCTCGGAAAGCGGCGCGCCGAAATAAAAATAAAAGCGGCTTTCCGAACGGTTTATATTTATGATAAAGCCAAGAAAAGGGGTAGGTGCTTCTGATGGACAATTTCAAAAATCAGGAACCTTTTGCAAAGCAGGGACTTTACGACCCGAGCTTTGAGCATGACAACTGCGGCATCGGCTCGGTGGTCAACATCAAGGGAATAAAATCGCGCCGCGTCGTAGACAACGCGCTGAGCATCGTAGAAACGCTCGAGCACCGCGCGGGCAAGGACGCGGAGGGAAAGACGGGCGACGGAGTAGGCATACTCCTGCAAATATCGCACGAATTTTTCAAGGACGCAACCGCCGGACTCGGCTTTGACATAGGCGAGGAGAGGGATTACGGAATAGGAATGTTCTTCTTCCCTCAAAACGAGCTGAAAAGATTGCAGGCGATGAAGCTGTTCGAGATAATCACAAAGAAGGAGGGGCTCGAGTTCCTCGGCTGGAGAACGGTGCCGACCGACCCGTCCGTATTGGGTCAGAAGGCTCTCGACAGTATGCCCTGCATAATGCAGGCGTTCGTAAAGCGCCCGCAGACTATCGAAAAGGGGCTTGATTTTGACAGAAAGCTCTATATCGCGAGGCGCGTGTTCGAGCAGAGCAACGAGGACACATATGTAGTTTCGCTCTCAAGCAGGACGATAGTATATAAGGGTATGTTCCTTGTCAAGGAGCTGCGGCGCTTTTTCTGCGATTTGCAAAGCGAGAAATACACCTCCGCAATCGCGACCGTCCACAGCCGCTTCAGCACCAACACTAACCCGAGCTGGCAAAAGGCGCACCCGAACAGGATAATAGTCCACAACGGCGAGATAAACACGATAAAGGGAAACGCCGACAGAATGCTCGCGCGCGAGGAGTCTGTTTCCTGCGAGCTTCTCGACGACGATATGGATAAGATATTCCCGATAGTTGACCCTAACGGCTCCGACTCGGCACGCCTTGATAACGCGCTTGAGTTTATGATGATGGCGGGAATGCCTCTGCCGCTCGCGGTAATGATAATGATACCGGAGCCATGGAAGAACAACAGGACGATAACGCCCGAAAAGAGGGACTTTTATCAGTACTACGCGACGATGATGGAGCCGTGGGACGGCCCCGCGTCGATAATCTTTTCCGACGGCGACATAATGGGAGCGGTTCTCGACAGAAACGGTTTGCGCCCGTCGCGCTATTACATAACGAAGGACGGCTTCCTCATTCTCTCATCGGAGGTCGGCTGTATTGATATACCGCCGGAGAATGTGCTTGTAAAGGAGCGCCTGCGCCCGGGAAAGATGCTTTTAGTCGATACGACAAAGGGAGAGCTTATAGACGACAAGGACTTAAAGGAATACTACGCCACAAGACAGCCCTACGGCGAGTGGCTTGACCAGAACATAGTTTATTTAAAGGATCTGCAAATACCGAATAAGAACGTAATACGCTTTGACAAGGAGCACCTTATAAGACTGCAAAAGGCGTTCGGGTACACATACGAGCAGATAAGAACGAGCATACTGCCGATGGCAAAGAACGGCAGCGAGCCTATCTCCGCAATGGGTACCGACAGCCCGATACCGCCGCTTTCAAACGCGGATTACCCGCTGTTCAATTACTTCAAGCAGCTGTTCGCGCAGGTAACAAACCCGCCGATAGACGCTATCCGCGAGGAGATAGTCACGGACACGAGCGTGCATATAGGAAGCGACGGCAACATACTCGTTGAAAAGGCGGACAACTGCCACGTTTTGAAGATAAAGCACCCTATCCTCACAAATACGGATATGCTGAAAATCAAAAATCTGAACGCAAACGGATTAAAGACGGCGGTAATACCTATAACATATTATAAGAACACAAATCTCGCCAAGGCTATCGAGCATTTGTTTTTACAGGCGGATAAGGCGTATAAGAACGGCGCGAACATAATCGTCCTCTCCGACAGAGGTGTGGACGAATATCACGTCGCAATACCGTCCCTGCTCGCGGTGTCCGCAATGCAGCAGCACCTTGTTTCGACAAAGAAGAGAACGTCCGTATCTATGGTTCTTGAAAGCGCGGAGCCGTGCGAGGTTCACCACTTTGCTACGCTGCTCGGCTATGGCGCGTGCGCAATAAACCCATATCTCGCGCAGGAAACGATACGCGACCTTGTGGACACGGGCGCGCTCGACAAGGACTATTACGCCGCGGTTGACGACTATAACAGCGCGGTACTGCACGGAATAGTAAAAATAGCCTCAAAGATGGGCATTTCAACTATACAGTCGTACCTCGGCTCAAAGATATTCGAGGCTATCGGAATATCCAAGGAGGTAATAGACAAATACTTCACGAACACAGTGAGCCGCGTCGGAGGAATCACCCTCGACGATATAGCAAAGCGCTCCGAAAAGCTCCACGCGCTCGCGTTTGACCCGCTCGACCTCAGCGTACTGCTCGAGGTGGAGAGCGCCGGAAGTCACAAGCTGCGCAGCGGCAAGGAGGATCACCTCTATAATCCCGAGACAATACACCTTCTCCAGGAGTCCGCAAGAACGGGAAATTACGAGCTGTTCAAGCAGTACACCGCCGCGATATGCCGCGAGGATAAGCATATGAATTTAAGGAGCCTGCTCGACTTCAACTTTCCGGAGGACGGCGGGATACCGATAGACGAGGTGGAGAGCGTCGAGAGCATTTGCCGCAGGTTCAAGACGGGAGCCATGTCCTACGGCTCTATATCGCAGGAGGCGCACGAAACCATGGCGATAGCCATGAATACGATAGGAGGAAAGTCCAACTCCGGCGAGGGCGGAGAGGACCCCGAGAGGCTGACGGTCGGCAAGGACGGACTTAACCGCTGTTCCGCGATAAAGCAGGTGGCGTCGGGCAGGTTCGGCGTTACCTCCGAGTATCTCGTAAGCGCGAAGGAGATACAGATAAAGATGGCGCAGGGCGCAAAGCCCGGCGAGGGCGGTCATCTTCCGGGCAAAAAGGTTTACCCGTGGATCGCAAAGACAAGGCACTCCACACCCGGCGTGGGACTTATATCGCCGCCGCCGCACCACGATATATATTCGATAGAGGATTTGGCGCAGCTCATTTACGACCTTAAAAACGCCAACAAGGACGCGCGCATTTCCGTAAAGCTCGTTTCGGAGGCGGGCGTAGGAACGGTCGCCGCCGGCGTTGCAAAGGCGGGAGCGGGAGTCATCTTGATATCCGGCTATGACGGCGGTACGGGAGCCGCGCCGAGAAACTCGATATATAACGCGGGCCTGCCGTGGGAGCTCGGACTTGCGGAAACACACCAGACGCTGATAATGAACGGCTTGAGGTCAAAGGTGGTTATTGAAACTGACGGCAAGCTCATGACGGGGCGCGACGTTCTCGTCGCGGCGCTGCTCGGCGCGGAGGAGTTCGGCTTTGCGACAGCTCCGCTCGTAACAATGGGCTGCGTAATGATGCGCGTGTGCAACCTTGACACCTGTCCGGTCGGAATAGCGACGCAGAATCCGGAGCTTAGAAAGAGATTTAGGGGCAAGCCGGAATACGTTATAAACTTTATGCACTTTATCGCCGAGGAGCTAAGGGAATATATGGCTCGTCTCGGGATAAGGACGGTCGACGAGCTTGTCGGCCGCTCCGATTTGCTCAGGGTAAAGGAGGCGGAGGAAGGCACAAAGGCGGCAAAGATAGATATGACCAACATACTCCACAATCCGTATGTGAACACGGACGCGCCGCGGACGTTTGTGCCGGAGGACAAATACGACTTTGAGCTTGAAAAGACGGTGGACGAGAGAGTCATATTAAAGAAGATGTCGGCGGCCCTCAAAAACAAGACGAAGAAAACGATAGAAATAGACGTGACTAATATAGACCGCTCGGTCGGCACGATATTCGGCTCGGAGATAACAAAGCGCTACCACGACAACACGCTTGACGACGATTTCTACGTTGTAAAATGCAAGGGCGCGGGCGGACAGAGCTTCGGCGCGTTCATACCCAAGGGGCTGACGCTCGAGCTTCAGGGCGACAGCAACGACTACTTCGGCAAGGGTATGTCGGGCGGCAAGCTCATAGTGTATCCTCCAAAGGGCTCGACCTTTAAGAGAGACGAGAACATCATAATAGGAAACGTCGCGCTTTACGGAGCGACAAGCGGCAAGGCGTTTATAAGCGGCGTAGCCGGCGAGCGCTTCTGCGTCAGAAATTCCGGCGCGATAGCCGTAGTAGAGGGCGTCGGCGACCACGGCTGCGAGTATATGACGGGCGGCAGAGTTGCGATACTCGGCACAACGGGCAAGAATTTCGCCGCCGGCATGAGCGGAGGAATAGCCTATGTTCTCGACGAGGATTCAAGCCTTTACAGAAAGATGAACAAGGAGATGGTTTCCGTCAGCGGCGTTACCGAGAAATACGACGTTGCCGAGCTGAAGGGAATGATAGCCGAGCACGTTGAGGCTACCGGCTCGCCCAAGGGCAGGGAGATACTCGACAACTTTGAAAAGTATCTGCCCAAGTTCAAGAAGGTTTTGCCGAACGATTACGCCAAGATGATGCAGAGCATCTTCCTAATGGAGGAAAAGGGCATGAGCCCGGAGCAGGCGAAAATCGAAGCGTTTTATATGAATACTAAGAGATAAGGAGGCGGACGAGATGGGAAAGCCGACAGGTTTTTTGGATTATATAAGAAAAAACAACGAGGGCGCGTCGCCCCTTGAAAGAATAAAGCATTATAACGAATTTCACACCCCGATGCTGCCCGATGAAAGGCTGAAGCAGGCGGCGAGATGTATGGACTGCGGCGTGCCGTTTTGCCAGAACGGACAGCCGATAATGGGAATGGTTTCGGGCTGTCCGCTGAATAATCTCATACCCGAGTGGAACGACCTTGTGTATACAGGCGAGTTTGACTCGGCGGCGCACAGACTTTTGATAACGAATAATTTCCCCGAATTCACCTCAAGGGTATGTCCGGCTCTCTGCGAGGCGGCGTGTACCTGCGGGTTAAACGGCGACCCCGTAAGCGTTAAGGAAAACGAAAATTTCATAGTTGAAAACGCCTTTGCGTCGGGCATGATAAAGCCCAACCCGCCGCAGGTGAGGACGGGAAAGCGCGTGGCTGTGATAGGCTCGGGGCCGTCGGGGCTTGCCTGCGCGGCACAGCTCAACAAGAGGGGCCACAGCGTAACGGTCTATGAAAAGGACGACCGGATAGGCGGGCTGCTGATGTACGGCATACCTAATATGAAGCTCGAGAAGCAGATAGTCGACAGGCGCGTTGAGCTGATGAAGGCGGAGGGCATAAGCTTTGTCACGAACGCCGACGTGGGCGGCAGCGTGGACGCAAAAGAGCTTGTCGATGAATACGACGCGGTCGTGCTGTGCTGCGGGGCAGGCAATCCGCGCGACATAAACGCTCAGGGCAGAGATGCAAACGGGATATACTTCGCCGTGGATTTCCTCAAGGCGACCACAAAGAGCCTGCTCGACTCAAATCTTGAGGACGGCAATTATATCTCCGCGAAGGATAAAAACGTGGTGATAATCGGCGGCGGCGACACCGGCAACGACTGCGTAGGAACGTCTATCCGCCACGGCTGCAAGTCCGTTGTCCAGCTTGAAATGATGCCAAAGCTGCCCGACAGCCGCGCCGAAAACAACCCGTGGCCGGAGTGGCCGAGGGTGTGCAAGACCGACTACGGTCAGCAGGAGGCGATAGCCCTGTTTGGCGCTGACCCGCGCCGCTATCAGACAACCGTCAAGGAGTTTGTCAAGGACGAAAACGGCAATTTAAAGGGCGTTACGACCGTAAAGCTGAAATTTGTTTATGACGAGGAGTCCAAGAGGAACGTAATGCGCGAGGTAGAGGGCAGCGAGGAATACCTTGAAGCCGAGCTTGTGCTTATAGCCGCTGGCTTTCTCGGGCCGAGGGAGTATGTTCCCCGCGCGTTCGGAGTTGAAACGAACAGCCGCAGCAACGTGGCTTCCGAGGCGGGCGGATACAAGACGAGCGTTGAAAAGGTGTTCACCGCCGGAGATATGCACAGGGGGCAGTCGCTTGTGGTTTGGGCGATAAGAGAGGGCAGAGACGCCGCTGCCGACGTTGACGAATATCTCATGGGCTACACCTGCTTAAAATAATATTTGAATTTATGCGGGGGAGCGCGGCTCTCCCGTAAATCCGCTTGACGGCAGCCTTACCGACTCGCTCGGGTGAGGCTGCCGCTTTATTTGCAGTGGAGCGTCTGCTCTCCCTAAATAAATTATAGATTTAATCAGCAGTCAAGCTGCTCGGCAGTTTGACTGCGGTCCGAGAATAACAAAATAAAAAACATTTTTTCACTGTACTAAATAATTTGACTTTTTATCGACAAAATATTATAATGAAAAAAATTGTGCAGCCATGCAGACGCTTAAAATAAGCGAAGCTCGTTTGCCGCTAAATCGGTTTTCGCACAAGAATTAAGAAAAGCTTTCGCCCGTCTTTTGGCAATTTCAGGTGGCGGGGCGTTGTTTTATTGGGAAAGGCGTTTGCCTTTGTATTTTAATAAGAGGTAATGTATCAAATGAAAAATATTTCGTTCAGAAAGCTCGTGCTTTGCCTTGCGGATATGTTTGTGACCTGCATAGGTTGCTTTCTGACAAACTACCTGCTTTTGCTTTTGACAAACGGTCAGCGCTCCTTAAACAGCTCGCAGATCGTTGTTTTCACAACATTATATATTGTTTTGACTGCGGCGGCGCTGCTGCTTTGCGGCGCGTATAACAAATATTGGAGGTATTTTAAAATCAAGGATTACCTCTACTGTATTTTGGGTACGGGCGTGAGCAGTCTTTTTGTTTTGCTGATAACATATCTGCTTTACCGTCCGGACGGGCCTGCTTATTCGTTCTGCATTATGTCGTTTATAATAATCACAATCGGAATAACGGCGTTTAGGTTCTGCTTCAGGCGAACGTTTTTGCTGCTGACGGATCACGGGCAGATAGAAATGAAAAAGCGCACGATGATAGTCGGCGCGGGCGAGGCCTGCAGGATAATACTGCGCGAAATCGAGAGCGCAAGGCTCGACCAGAACAACCCGTCCAACCAGTATCTCCCGATAGGAATCGTGGACGACGACCCCAAAAAGCTGAAAACCGAGGTAATGGGCGTTGAGGTAATGGGCAACTGCGAGGACATAATACGCCTTTGCAAAAAGGAGAAGATAGAGGTCATTCTGTTTGCGATACCCTCGTGTACCGAGGCGCAGAGAAGATATATACTCGACCTCTGCTCGGAAACGAGCTGCGTTATAAAGGTAGTGCCGTATCTGAGCGAGCTTTTTCTCGACGAGGAACAGCCGAGACTTATGTCGCAGTTCAACGACATAAAGGTTGAGGACCTTTTGGGGCGCGACCCCGTGACCTTCGACAAGGAGGACATAAGAAGAATAATCAGGGACAAGGTGTGTATGATAACGGGCGGCGGCGGCTCGATAGGCAGCGAGCTTACAAGGCAGATAGCCGCATACAGACCGAAGCGGATAATAATAGTCGATATATACGAAAACAACGCCTATGACATACAGCAGGAGCTTGTTATGGAGTACGGCGAGGAGCTTGACCTTGTTACGCTTATAGCCTCTGTGCGCGACAAGGAAAAAATGAAGATAATATTTGAAACATACAAGCCTCAGCTCGTTTTTCACGCGGCGGCGCATAAGCACGTCCCGCTTATGGAGACCTCGCCGGAGGAGGCGGTCAAGAATAACGTGATCGGGACGTACAACGTCGCTTCCCTTTCCGAGTTTTACGGTGTTGAGAAGTTTATGATGATCTCGACGGACAAGGCGGTAAATCCTACGAATATAATGGGAGCCACCAAGCGCTGCTGTGAGATGATAGTTCAGTATATGGCGCAGTGCAGCACGTCGAAAACCGCGTTCATAACCACGCGCTTCGGCAACGTCCTCGGCTCCAACGGCTCTGTGATACCGCTGTTTAAAAGACAGATAGAAAGCGGCAAGCCGGTTACAGTGACTCACCCCGAGATAATCAGATACTTTATGACGATACCCGAGGCTGTGTCGCTCGTATTGCAGGCGGCGGCAATGGCAAAGGGCGGGGAGATATTTGTGCTCGATATGGGTCAGCCCGTAAAAATAACGACCTTAGCCGAGAACCTTATCAGAATGTACGGCAAGGTGCCGTATAAAGACGTTGAGATAAAATTCACAGGACTTCGGCCGGGAGAGAAGCTGTTTGAGGAGCTTCTTATGAACGAGGAGGGGCTAAAGGAAACCGAGAACGCAAAAATATTTATCGGCAATCAGATACCGATAAATCAGAGCGACTTCGTTCCCAAGCTCGAAAAATTGGAGGAATACGCCGTTGCGAACGACCCCGAGAATACGGTCGCGCTTCTGCACGAGCTTGTGCCGACGTTCGTTCACAAGGCGGAATTTGAAAAATATAATTATTAATAAGAATAAAATTATGGAGGTTTTAGTATGTGCGGAATAGTTGGATATGCGGGAAGCCGCGATTGCAGCGACGTGCTTGTGGACGCCCTGTCAAAGCTCGAGTACAGGGGCTACGACTCGGCGGGCATAGCCGTTTTTGAAAACGGAGAGATAAAGGTAAGCAAGGCTCAGGGAAAGCTCGAAATGCTGCGCAAAAAGATGGAGGCGGAGGGTAAGCCGCACGGCTGCGTCGGAATAGGGCATACGCGCTGGGCGACGCACGGCGAGCCTTCGGACGTAAACTCGCACCCGCACAGCGGAGCAGATGTAACGATAGTTCACAACGGAATAATCGAGAATTACAGGGAGCTGAAGGACTTCCTCGACTCAAAGGGAGTTGAATTTGTAAGCGAAACGGACACCGAGGTCGTGGCACAGCTTTTGAATTACTACTACGACGGCAGTCCGCTCGACACCATAATCAAGACGATACGCGAGCTTGAAGGCTCGTTTGCGCTCGGGATAATATTCGCCGCCTTTCCCGACAGAATATACGCGGTTCGGCACGAAAGCCCGCTTATAGTAGGCGTTGGCGACGGCGAGAATTACATAGCCTCGGACGTTCCCGCGATACTCAAATACACAAGGGATTATTATCTCCTCGACCACGACGAGATCGCGGTTTTGACTAAGGACGAGGTGAGGATATACGACGAGCACAAGGAGCTTGTGAGCAAGGAGCTTATGACTGCCGACTGGGACGAGAGCGCGGCGGAAAAGGGCGGCTATGAGCACTTTATGATAAAGGAGATACACGAGCAGCCGAACGCGATCAATATGACTGTTAAGCCGAGAATACGCGACGGACTGCCGAATCTTGAGGAGTGCGGGATAACGCACGAAAACATCAAGGATTTCAAAAATATTTTTGTCGTGGCGTGCGGAACAGCCATGCACGCGGGACTTGTGGGAAAATACGTTATAGAAAAGCTCGCGAGGGTTCCGGTGACCGTGGATATAGCCAGTGAGTTCCGCTACCGCAGCCCGATAGTGGGCGAGGGCGATCTCGTTATAATAATCTCGCAGTCCGGCGAAACCGCGGACAGTCTGGCGGCGCTTCGCCTTGCAAAATCGCTCGGAGCAAAAACGCTTGCGATAGTCAACGCCAAGGGCTCGTCTATCGCCAGAGAGGCGGATATGCTTATATACACGCACGCCGGTCCCGAGATAGCCGTCGCCTCGACAAAGGCTTATATAGTACAGCTTTCGGTTATGTACCTTTTCGCCTTTGAGCTTGCCCTCGCAAAGGGCAGGATAACCGAGGAAAAGTGCAGGAAGCTGACCGCGTCGCTTCTCGGCGTGCCGGACATTATTGAAAAAATACTAAAGTCCAGCCTCGAAAAGTCGCAGTATATTTCCACAAAGCTCATATCCGCCGACAGCCTTTTGTATATCGGCAGAGGGCTTGACTATGCGCTCAGTATGGAAGGCTCGCTTAAGCTCAAGGAAATATCTTATATACACTCCGAGTCATACGCGGCGGGCGAGCTTAAGCACGGAACCATCTCGCTCATAACCGACGAGATGCCTGTTATCGCGGTAGTCACCCAGTCGGATCTGCTCGAAAAGACGGTCAGCAACATCGTTGAGGTCAAGTCGAGGGGCGCTATGGTGATAATAATTTCCCGCGAGGACTTTACGATAGACGAGAAGGCATATGATTTCCGCATTGACATTCCGGCAATGGACGATATGCTAATGCCTATGCTCGCGGCGGTGCCGATGCAGCTTGTCGCTTATTACACCTCCGTGCTGAGAGGGAACGACGTTGACAAGCCGAGGAACCTTGCAAAGTCCGTTACGGTGGAATAGTATAATAAATCTGTTTTTTTAAATCTATTTTTTGAATAAGTTCTCGCTGACCGCAGCCACGCCGCCTCGCGGCGGCACGGCTGCTGCTTTGAAATTAGGTTTTATACGGGGGAGCTTGCGCTCCCCCGTATGCCCCCTCTTGCTCGCACAGGGTTTTATTTTTCATTTTACCCTTCCGCGCCGTTTATGAGCCTTCGCTTTTT
>CANPZK010000002.1 GCA_947588875.1 uncultured Clostridia bacterium | reverse complement strand
ATCTCTGCCACACTCCCTTCTTAACCCTTTGAAATTGCGCCGAATTTACATTTTTCCATACATGAGCCGCACTTGATGCACTTGGTTGTGTCTATAACGTGCGCCTCCTTGACCTTGCCGCTTATCGCGCCGACAGGACATACCCTTGCGCACGCGGTACAGCCGCGGCACTTGTCGGGATCTATCGAGTACCGGAGCAGATCCTTACATACGCCCGCCGGACATTTCTTGTCCTTAACGTGGGCTATGTACTCGTCGCGGAAGAACTTCATCGTTGACAAAACGGGGTTCGGGGCAGTCTGTCCGAGTCCGCAAAGCGCGTTCTCCTTGATATAGTAGCACAGCTCCTCCATCTTGTCGAGATCCTCCATCGTTCCGTTGCCGGACGTTATCTTTTCGAGCATCTCCAAAAGCCTCTTTGTTCCGATACGGCAGGGAGTACATTTTCCGCAGCTCTCGTCAACCGTGAACTCAAGGAAGAACTTCGCTATATCTACCATACAGGTGGTCTCGTCCATTACGATAAGTCCGCCGCTGCCCATCATCGAGCCTATCGAGATAAGGTTGTCGTAGTCTATCGGAATGTCAAGGTGCTGTGCCGGAATACATCCGCCCGACGGGCCGCCCGTCTGCGCCGCCTTGAACTTCTTTCCGCCCGGCACGCCGCCGCCTATCTCCTCGACTATCTCGCGCAGAGTTGTTCCCATCGGAACCTCGACAAGTCCCGTGTGGGCTATCTTTCCGCCGAGAGCAAATACCTTTGTTCCCTTTGACTTCTCTGTGCCCATCGCGCTGAACCAGTCCGCGCCCTTTAATATTATCTGGCAAATATTTGCGTACGTTTCAACGTTATTGAGTATTGTCGGCTTTTCAAACAGACCCTTTACTGCCGGGAACGGCGGACGCGGACGCGGCTCTCCTCTGTTGCCCTCGATCGAGGTCATAAGCGCCGTTTCCTCGCCGCAGACAAACGCTCCCGCGCCAAGCCTGAGCTGAACGTCAAAGCTGAAGTCCGTGCCGAATATATTATTTCCCAAAACTCCGTATTCGTGAGCCTGGTCGATTGCTATTTGAAGTCTTTGAACCGCTATCGGGTACTCCGCGCGGACATAGATATAGCCCTGCGACGAGCCTATCGCATAGCCCGCTATCGCCATAGCCTCGAGCACCGTGTGCGGGTCGCCCTCCAATATGGAGCGGTCCATAAACGCGCCCGGGTCGCCCTCGTCGGCGTTGCAGCATACATACTTCTGGTCAGACTGCTGCGCTGCGGCAAAGCTCCATTTAACGCCGGTCGGGAATCCGCCGCCGCCTCTGCCTCTGAGCCCCGACGCCTTGACGGTTTCTATAACCTCGTCCGGGGTCATCTGCGTGAGAACCTTTTCCAGAGCCTTGTAGCCGTCCATCGCAAGATATTCGTCGATGCACTCCGGATTGATAACGCCGCAGTTTCTCAGCGCCGTTCTCTGCTGCTTTGCGTAGAACGGAGTCTCATTGAGCGACTTTATGTTGTCGCCGTCCACCGTCTCCTGATAGAGAAGTCTTTTTACTATTCTGCCCTTGAGCAGGTGCTCCTCCACGATCTCGGGAATATCCTCCACCTTGACCATGCTGTAAAAGCTGCCTTCAGGATAAACTATCATTATCGGGCCGAGGGCGCAAAGTCCGAAGCAGCCGGTCTTGATGACCTCTACCTCCTTTTCGAGTCCCTTTGCCGCTATCTCTCTTTCGAGAGCCGCTATTATTTCTCCGCTGTTAGAGGAGGTACATCCGGTACCGCCGCAAACAAGCACATTGGAACGATACATTTATCTTCCTCCTTTACACTGCCGCGCCGTCTGTATATTCGGCTACGACCTTTTTGTTTACTATATGCTCTTCTATTACCCTTACAGCCTTTTCCGGCGTCATATTTACATACGTCACCTTTTCCTCGCCCGGTACCTCAACCACGGCGATAGGCTCCTTGTCGCATTTGTCTATACAGCCCATCGCGGTCACCGTTACGTTTTCAATGCCGCGTTTTTCAAGCTCGTCGACAAAGGCGCATATTACCTCTCTTGCTCCCGCCGCTATTCCGCAGGTAGCAAGTCCGACTTTGACGGATACATTATCGGGGCTTTCGTGCCTTAAATTGAGCTGAAGCCTCGTTTTTTCTCTGATTGCCTGTAATTCAGCAAGTGATTTCATTTGCTGCACCTCCAAAAATAAATTCTGTCTGCTCGTTTAAATATTCCCGTATCCACGACGATACGCCGCCGCTGGAGATCTTCGCTGGGGCTATGCGCTCCTTTATCACCCTTGTGTCAAAGGTCATTCTTTTGCCTGACTGCTCAATTTCAAAGCGAAAATCCATGTTGCTGTGACATATCGCCAATATCCTGATAACGGAATTTATATCGCCCATTGGCGGGCAATATTCGTTTTTTATAAACCGAACGCGCACCTTCGTTCCCTTTCCCGCGCGCGAGCTGAGCGAAAGCCCTCCGCCGGTTTTCTCCGCCGCCGCCTTTATCAGCGGCAGCCCGCGTCCGCGCCGCCCGGACTTTGTTGTGTAGCCGGTGTTTACTGCGTCGCGCGACTGCTCGGCGGTCATTCCTTCGCCGTCGTCCGTCACGGTTATCTCCACGCTTTCGGGCGCTGAACGCACCTCTGCTTTGACAAGAAGCGCGCCTGCCTCCGCCGAGTTTTCGGCAAGCTCCAGAACGAAAAGCGAAAGCTCGTTCATTTTTTAAGCGCGGTATTTGTCAAGTATTCCCGCGATGTCCTTCGGCTCAAGTCTGCCGTAAACCTCGTCGTTTACGGTGAGAACCGGCGCAAGTCCGCAGGCTCCTATGCAGCGGCACGCCGTGAGGGAGAAAAGTCCGTCCTCGGTACATTCCTCCGGCTCTATGCCGATTTGATTCGTTATCTCGTCAACGAGCTTGCCCGAGCCCTTAACATAACACGCCGTTCCAAGACAGACCGATATGTTGTACTTGCCCTTCGGCGTGAGGGAAAACTGCGAATAAAAGGTTGATACGCCGTAAACCTCCTCTACCGGCACGCCGAGCCCCTCGGCAATCATTATCTGTACCTCTTTGGGCAGATAGCCGTAAACGCCCTGCGCTTCCTGCAAAACAGGCATAACTGCGCCCGGGTCGCCCTTATGCTTCTCGATGATTTCCTTCAGCTTCGCCTCTTGCTCGGGTGTGCCGTTGAAAGGAAGCGTGCTAATTTTCTTTTGCATTTTTTGTCCTCCTTGCAATGGTATATTACTTCATTTATATATAGATTTTTATATGAAGTCCATATGTAATAATGATACAACATTGTCGAAAAAAAGTCTATCGTTTAGCCGATAATTTTCGTTGGAAAATGTCTAATTATGAAAGATAAACATAATCACGTCCACAATTTTAGTCATTATAACAATATTAATATATTTCCTAAACTATGACTATGTAATAATTTCTGCATTTTGCACTATACTCCCTTGTTTTGATTGTTAAATTTGACAATTTTTATTAAAAATTATTGAATTTTTTATCGTTTGCGGTATAATCTAATCGTTTTAAGCTTTAAAATCATATCGCTTTAAAGCGCAAAATAAGGAGGATAAACATTATGGTTATGTGGATCACGCTCGTTCTTTATCTGGCTCTGATGATTTTTATAGGCGTCTATTGCAGAAAAAGAACCGGCAATGTAAACGACTTTGTTCTCGCGGGAAGAAACGTGGGCGCTTGGATGACAGCCTTTGCCTACGGCACGTCCTATTTTTCCGCCGTTATTTTTATCGGCTATGCCGGTCAGTTCGGCTGGAGCTACGGCTTCGCGGCGACCTGGATAGGAATAGGAAACGCCGTTATCGGCAGTCTGCTCGCCTGGGTGATACTCGGCGACCGCACCCGCAGAATGACAAAGCAGCTAAACGTTTCGACGATGCCCGAATTTTTTGAGAAGAGATATATGTCAAAGAGCCTTAAAATTGCCGCCGCTTTGATAGTCTTTCTCTTTCTCATACCCTACACCGCCTCCGTTTACAACGGACTTTCGACCCTGTTCGCCTCGGCGTTTTCAGGCATCGACTATAACATATGGATAATAATTATGGCTCTTCTCACCGCCGTTTACGTCATACTCGGCGGCTACTTCGCGACAGCCGTAAACGATTTTATTCAGGGCATAATAATGCTCTTTGGAATTGTCGCCGTCATCTTCTGCGCCCTCAACAATCAGGGCGGACTAACGGCGGCTCTGCAAAATCTGTCGCTTATACCCGCGGCAAGCGGTGAAGCGGGCGCATACGGCTCTATTCTCGGCCCCGACCCGATAAACCTCATTGCCGTGGTTATCCTTACATCGCTCGGCACTTGGGGACTTCCGCAGATGGTTCAGAAGTTCTATGCCATAAAGGACAGAAAGGCCATAAAGCGCGGCACGATAATCTCGACCCTGTTCGCCGTGGTAGTGGCGGGCGGCTCGTATTTCCTCGGCGGCCTCGGCAGGCTCTTTGCGACCGTTACGAACGAAGCCGGCAAGACCCAGATAGCTACTCTTGCAAACGGCAGCCCCGACTTCGACTCGATAGTGCCGGCGATACTCCGCAGCGCGGTGCCGGAGGTGCTGTTCGGCATCGTTGTGGTTCTCGTTCTGTCGGCTTCCATGTCCACGCTTGCGAGCCTTGTGCTGACGTCAAGCTCGACTCTCACGATAGATATGATAAAGCCCTTCTCCAAAAAGGGATTTTCCGAGAAAAAGCAGGTTCTCATTATGAGGATATTCATAGCCGTTTTCCTTATAATCTCGGTCGTTATAGCGATATTCAAAAACGATTTGAACGCAATGGGAATAAACATAAGCGCCCTTATGTCGATATCCTGGGGCACGCTCGCGGGCTCGTTCCTCGCGCCGTTTATGTACGGTCTGTTCTCGAAAAAGGTCACGAGAGCCGCCGTATGGCTCAGCTTTGCGACCGGCGTTCTTATTACCGTTGTTTCGATGGTCCTCTTTAATCTCGGACTTTTCCCCGCTCTTACGGATTGGGCGAAATCGCTTCCGCTCAATCTCGCTTCACCGATAAGCTGGGGTGCGATTGCAATGATAGTCGGTCTTATCGAGGTTCCGATAGCGAGCCTTGTCACAAAAAACAAAAATCAAGATGAAATGGACGCTTTATTTGACGAATTCAAACAAACGGTGTAAAATATATTTGGCATACGGTTGAGCTTAAACGGCTGTCGCGTTGACGCGTTTCGGGTATTTTGAGAGCGACGCACAGGTTCGGGCGGCGACCGCCGCCTTTCCGCCTCCGGCGGAAAGGCGATGAAAACGCGGCGGGGCAGGGACTCATCCCCGTCGGAAAAACCCGGGCGCCGCGTTTTCCGCGCGGCGCAGCCGCGCGGGTCGCCGCCCGAACCGTCCATGACAAAAGCACAAACAAAAAACGAGCCGCGCGACAGCCTCTCAGCCGTTTCGCGCGAATATAAAAAGCTCAGCAAAGCGAGGAGATAACAATGTTTTTCCAAAAGGATATAGAAACCATGCCGAGGCAGGAGATCGAGTCATTACAGCTTGAAAGGCTGAAAAAAATGGTGAAGTATTGCTACGACAACATCGGCTTTTACCACAAAAAGCTCACCGAGGCGGGAGTTATGGGCGGCGAAAAAATAAAGTCGCTGTCGGACATTCAGTACATACCGTTCACCACGAAGGACGACATAAGGGACAACTATCCGTTCAATATGATGGCGGTGCCGATGAAGGATATAGTGAGGATACACGCCTCGTCCGGCACGACCGGCAAGCCGACCGTCGGCGTTTACACGCGGCAGGATCTTGACACATGGAGCGACTGTGTGGCGCGAGTTGCCGTTGCGGGCGGCGCGACGGCGGACGACATTATACAGATAAGCTTCGGCTACGGTCTGTTCACGGGAGCGCTCGGACTTCACTACGGTCTTGAAAAAATAGGCGCGACTGTCATACCCGCGTCGTCCGGCAACACAAAAAAGCAGCTTATGATGTTCCGCGATTTCGGAGTAACGGGTCTTGTCGCAACGCCGAGCTACGCTCTGTATCTGAGCGAGGCTATGAAGGAGGACGGCTATCCGATGAGCGCGTACAAGCTCAGGCTCGGGATACTCGGCAGCGAGCCATGCACCGAGGAGATGCGCGCGCAGATAGAGCGTAATATGAACGTGAGGGTATCCGACAACTACGGTCTTACCGAGATAGGCGGTCCCGGGTGCAGCGGCGACTGCGAGGCGAGAAACGGAATGCACTTTGCCGAGGATCACTTTTTGCCGGAGATAATAAACAGCGACACCGGAGAACGGCTCGGCGAAAACGAAGTAGGCGAGCTTGTCGTAACGACCTTGACAAGACAGGGTATGCCTGTGCTGAGATACAGAACGAAGGATATTACCAAAATAACATATGAAAAATGCGAGTGCGGACGAACGCACGCGCGAATGGCAAAAACCATGGGCAGAACCGACGATATGCTGATAATCAAGGGAGTGAACGTATTCCCGACTCAAATTGAGAGCGTGCTCGTCGGCACGGAGCACATCGGGCCGCATTATCAGCTTATAGTACGCCGCGCAAACTTCAAGGACAACCTTGAGGTAAAGGTAGAGCTTGTGAGCGGCGAGCTGCTCGATAATTTTTCGGGGCTTCAATCTCTCCAGAAGTCCATACACGACAGGCTGAAGAGCGTGCTCGGACTTGAAACGAAGGTCACCCTTGTAGAGCCGAAATCGCTCGAGCGCTTCCAAGGCAAGGCGAAGAGAATACTCGACCTCAGAAACGAAAGCGAATAAGGCGGGGCTCAAAATTCAAGCCCCGCGGGCTCGTTGACCGCCGTCAAACTGCTCAGCAGCTTGACGGCTATTTTATATTTTATCTATTTGCAGGGGGAGCTTTGCTCCCCCTGCACCTCCACATACTCGCACAAGGTTGTGTTTTTCATCTGACAATCTGCACCGTCAACAAGTTAATAATTTCCGCTTAATACTTTTTTGAATTAGACTTTTATATCCGCAAAACAGCTTTAAGCTAAAAATAATTTTGGGAGCAAAAACAGGTTTACAAATTGTGAAGATACATAGTTTACAACACAATACGCCGTTTTAACGGACTTTGCCCGTAAAAGCGAAGCGTGAAATATTTTTATCGCATACAGAGCTGACTTACAACCGATAAGCGGCGGCAGGAACAACCTCCTGCCGCCGCTTTTTTGAGTGAAAATAAGTGCGTTATATTTACTTCAGCTCTGTGCGCCGTATGAGCGCATAGGAGCCGAGCCCAAAAACAGCGCCGATTACTATGAACGTAAGTACGGGGAAAATAAAATTAACCGTTCCGTCATTCATAAAACCAAAGGCGTTCAGCGCAAATCTTCCGATCCTGCTTACAAGCTCCGAGGATAATACAAATCGGAACAAGGCGGCGATCAAAAGAATTACACCGGCGATGCCGACGCCTATCAGCAGCGCGGTTATTCTTCCGACTTTATTGACGACCAACGCCGCCAGATAGAAAATACTGCAAAACGTCGCATACACTAAGGTCAGCCAAAGCCAATTGAACAGCATATTTCCGTATCCGTACAGCATTCCGAAAAATGTGAAGTAATTAATGGAATGATGAAGAAGATTTCCGAGCAGGGTATCTATCAAAGCCATTGAGGCGGACACTAAAAGGAAGCTGCAAAATGTAGAAAGAAAAATATATCTGCGGGTAAAGCCGTTCTGTAAAAATGCCTTAAAGTCCTCTCTAAAGCTCAAAGCGCCCATCACGCTTAAAAACACCGCCGACGCTACTTCCAATCCATTGGAGCCTGCTTCGAGCTTTCCGGTGCAAAGCACAACGATTGCCATAATCAAAACGGAAATACTGTATTCCACAAGATAGAAAATCACAAGAGGCCTGATTTTGGTCAAACACCCGTAAAAAACAGCAGATTTCAGCTTATTCATTTTCCTCGCCTCCTTTCTCAGTTATTTTGACAAACAGCTTTTGCAGGTTCATTGCGGAAATTTGCAGGCTGCTATCCTTTGGCAGTGCGGTCTTTTCGCCCATTATATAGGCAATTTTCAGACCGCCCAATTCCTCAATTCCAATTACATTCCTGCCCGCACAGTAGTTTTCGACCTCCGCCGCCGAGCCGGATATGCTGTACCCTTTTTCCAATAAGTTCTCTACGCTTTCCTGTAAAACAACCTTTCCTTTATCAATCAAAACCACTTCTTCGATGATATTGGAAAGCTCCTCAATTAAATGCGTTGCAATAATGAAGGTGCGCTCTCCCTCTTCAAACTCCTTAAGGAGCAGACTGTAAAAAAGCTCTCTGTGATTTGCGTCAAGTCCAAGCACCGGCTCGTCAAAAATAACATAGGGAACCGTTAAAGACAGAGCGATGATCAGCTTGAAAATAGATTGATAACCCTTAGACAGCGCCCGAAATCTCTTATTTACATCAAGATCGTATTTCTCCGAAAGCGCCAGCGCTTTGTTCATGTCAAAATCCGAATAAAAGCGCTTCGTCCACTTGTAATGCTCGATCACCTTTAAATCTCTGTCATACAGATCCGCTTCGCTCATACAGAATATTTTATCGTGAACCGCCATATTTTCGTTCGCCGGTATGCCGTCTATCAGCACCTCGCCGCCGTCGGCGAAAACTCGGTTGGCGATAATATTTATCAGCGTGGATTTTCCCGCGCCGTTTCTGCCTAAAAATCCGTATATTTTTCCGAATTCAAAGGTTAATGAAACATTATCCAGCGCCAGCACATCTTTATAGCGTTTTGTAACGCCCTTAATCTGAATGGCTTCCATTCCTATAACCCCTTTCTATCAATGAGATAACGTCCTCTTTGCTCATTTGCAGTTTTGTCGCCTCTTCCAGCAAAGCAGCTATATACTGTTCATAAAACCGGCTTTGTCTTTTCCGCCGTATTTTTTCTACTGCGCCCTCCGCGACAAACATACCGAGACCCCGTTTTTTATAGATGATTTCCTCGTCCACCAGTATGTTCATTCCCTTCAGAACGGTATGAGGATTGACGCTGAGTAAAGCGGAAATTTCATTAGTTGACGGGACTTGTGTTTCTTCGGGAAACACTCCCGTGAATATCTTATCCTCAAGCTGCTCGGCTATCTGAATAAAGATAGGCTTTTCTATGTTTGAATTGACATTCAATCACTCTCCTCCTCTCATTGTCGGTTAGTTAGTCAAGTAACTAACTACAACACGATTATAATCATAAATTTGCCGCTTGTCAATACCCATTTTGAAAAATTTAAAATTTTTTTTGAAAAAGGGTTTAGCAGATGTTCGTTCTATTTCTTATAATGAATTGCTCTTTTTTTAAGAGATAAGTCTATCCCTTGTCGGGCAGTCGAGAGCTTAATCAAAAACGCAAACAAAAAAAGGGGCTGTGCAAAAGTACACAGCTCCCCTGAGTCTTCAAGCTCCTTTTTTGTTTATCAATCCCCCTGCATTTGAGAAAGAGCGGTATGGAGAAAGTCCGGAAATATCTCTCTCCAAGCCGTTTCATTGTGCTTATTCTCAAGCATGATTATCTCACATTTTTTGTCGTATGGATAACCAAGCTCGTCGAGTATCGGCGAGAGCATCTCTACGCTGTCGCATATCATTTTCTCAAGCATATCCCCCGCGCCGGAATACACATACAGATACGGCGCGTCGCCGCCGATTTTCGGCTGAAGATACTCCGTCCAATTTTCTGCGGTATATACTAAAAACGCCGGTGAAAACGCCCCTATACACGCAAATGACGATATATGCTCCATTCCGGTAAAAAACGACTGAAGTCCGCCGGAGGAGCTGCCGCATATGGCAGTGTGCTCTTTTCCCGTCTTTACGGGGTAATTTTTCTCAACATACGGCTTAACGGTGTTCATCAGAAAGCCGTCGAATATCTCGCCCTCGGGCTTGAATATATCGTTAAAGTATCCCCTGTGCAAAATCGGGCCGATTTTTTTAGGCGTAAGCTCGCTGTCGCGGTAGACGTTGCCGTTGTCTATCCCGACTATAACCGCTCCGCCGAGTCCGTTCTTCATCTCGTTTTCGACAGCCTCGATAACTCCCCACGAGCCGTAGGGCGTCGCCTTTTCGTCAAACAGATTTTGCCCGTCCGTCATATATATTACGGGCAGCTTCTCGTCCTCGCCGCGCTCCGGAAGATAGACCCACACACGTCTGTCGGGCTTGTCGGGATATGGCAGCATTTCAATCGCTAACTCAGATTTTAGCATGATCATCACCTCATATTTTATTGTTTTATTTTGTCCGCAATGCCTGCGGATATTTTTTTTAGTTTTTCCTTATATCCGTTCCTCGGCTCCGTGTAATCCTTACAACTTGATTTTAGCATAAGACCTCCTTCCGCGCAACAAAAGCGGGGAGATTTTTTTGGCTTGCGCCGTTACAATCCCCTGCTTTTTCTCTCAAAGGCTTTTGCCCGATTAAGTTCTATGCCCGTAAGGCGGATTTAAACTAAAACAACTCTTTGAACGAGCGCGGAAGCGCAAGAGCAAGCGCCGGCTCCCCGTATAAAACCCAATATTAGAAACAGTCCAAAATATAATGTGATATGTTACAATTTTACGCACGCTGTTATAAGCAATATTCACAAAAAATAAAAGTACGACTGATTTTTTAGTGACAATTTAATACAATAATGGTATAATTATCATTAATCTTGTTATATGGAGGAGTTAAAAATGGAAGATAAAAAAATCCCTTATAAAATTTATCTTGAGGAAGGCGAAATGCCTAAACAATGGTACAATGTGAGGGCTGATATGAAAAATAAGCCGGAGCCGCTTTTGAACCCCGGAACATTACAGCCTATGACGGCGGAGGAGCTCGGCCACGTTTTCTGCGACGAGCTCGTTAAGCAGGAGCTTGACGATACAACGGCGTATATAGATATTCCCGAGGAAATCCAGAGCTTCTATAAGATGTACCGCCCGTCGCCGCTTGTAAGGGCGTATTGCCTTGAGCAAAAGCTCGACACGCCGGCGAAGATATATTATAAGTTCGAGGGCAACAACACCAGCGGAAGCCACAAGCTGAACAGCGCTATCGCACAGGCGTATTATGCGAAAAAGCAGGGACTTAAGGGCGTTACGACCGAGACCGGCGCGGGTCAGTGGGGCACGGCGCTTTCAATGGCTTGCTCTTATTTTGACCTCGACTGCAAGGTATATATGGTAAAGGTGTCTTACGAGCAAAAGCCGTTTCGTCGCGAGGTAATGAGAACCTACGGAGCCTCCGTTACTCCGTCGCCGTCGGAAACGACAGCGGTCGGCAGAAAAATATTGCAGGAGCACCCGGGAACAACGGGAAGCCTTGGCTGCGCCATTTCCGAGGCGGTCGAGGCGGCGACCTCAACCGAAGGATACAGATATGTGCTCGGCAGCGTGCTGAATCAAGTTCTTCTGCACCAGTCTATTATAGGGCTCGAAACGAAAATAGCCCTCGATAAATACGGCATAAAGCCGGATATAATCATCGGCTGTGCGGGCGGCGGCTCAAACCTCGGCGGACTCGTTTCTCCGTTTATGGGCGAAAAGCTCAGAGGCGAGGCGGATTACCGCATAATAGCCGTGGAGCCCGCTTCATGCCCGAGCCTTACAAGAGGCAAATTCGCCTATGATTTCTGCGACACCGGCAAGGTTTGCCCGCTTGCAAAGATGTACACCCTCGGCAGCGGATTTATCCCGTCGCCTAACCACGCGGGCGGACTCAGATACCACGGCATGAGCTCAATACTCTCCAAGCTCTATGACGACGGCCTTATGGAGGCGTGCTCGGTTGAGCAGACAGCCGTGTTCGAGGCCGCGGAGCAGTTTGCGAGAGTTGAGGGAATACTTCCGGCTCCGGAAAGCAGTCACGCCATAAGAGTCGCAATAGACGAGGCGATGAAGTGCAAGCAGACCGGCGAGGAAAAGACCATCGTATTCGGTCTTACGGGTACGGGCTACTTCGATATGGTGGCGTATGAAAAATTCCACAACGGCGAGATGAACGACTACATTCCGACCGACGAGGATTTAAAGCCGGGCTTTGACAGCCTTCCAAAGGTTGACAAATAACAGATAATTGTTAATTGATATAAAGGGGTGGATTTTAATATGCTTGAAACAGAAAAGCTCGCCCTTACGGACGATTGGGATAAGACCTTCCCGAAAAGCGACAGGGTGAACCACCGCAACACGGAGAAAAGGCGCACTCCTGTTACTTCGGCAAGGACGCTTACGCCGCGATGATAAAGGATAATCCTTATTCCGACAATAAGGAGCTTATGCTCATACCGGACGCCGTACACGTCGATTTATACGATAACCTCGACGTTATACCGTTTGATAAGCTCGATGAGTTTTTCAGGAAAAACCTCAAATAAATTTGGGCTTTGTTTTTTACAGCCCGCGCACAGCAGCTTTACCGGCTCCAATCGGTAAAGCTGCTCTTTTTATTTCAAAATTGTTTTCAGCTTAAAGTCTTTTAGCAAAAGGCGCAAAAAAACTTTTTCGGTTTTTGGAGGAGATATATCGGCTCTTTGTACACTGCGCACAAATCAGCGCATAAATAAACGTTACATTTTTAATTGCATTTTTAATTTTTACTTGCAATACATTGGGGCAAATGCTATAATTTCCTTGGCAGTATATGGCGCGTTATCCGTAAGAGCCGAAGGCAGAAGGTTTGGTTATTGTCGGCGGCGGATTGCGCGGCCGATACGAATGCCAAATATCAAAAACAGAGAGGATGTTAAACATGAAGAAATCATTTAGCATACTGCTCGCATTTGTTCTGCTTGTTTGTATGCTGATGACCACAGCGCTTGCGGCTTCTGCCGCAGAATCGGGAGCTCAGGGCGGACTTGAGGCTTCGCTTTTGACCGACAAGGACGAGTATACTGTCGGCGAGGACATCAACATTACCGTTACCGCCAAGAATACTAATTCTTACGACGTAAGCAACGCCGCAGTTGCCATTGAGCTGCCGGACGGGCTTACCCTTAAATCCGGCGAGCCGTCCGTCTCCGGCATAGACATAGCGGCAGGCGAGGAATACTCCGCCGAAATCGTCGCGATAAAGGAGGCTCCGACGCTTCCCGAGGAAACGACACCGGCGACCGAGGAGCCGACCGAGACAATTACTCAGGCTCCGACTGACGCTCAAAGCGAAAACCCGACCGACAACGTCGCGGCAGCCGCCCCCGTATCCGAGGGCAAGAGCGCGGGAGGCTCCGGCGCGCCGAAGACCGGCGACAACACCGAGGTTTTGCTATGGCTCGGGATTTTGGCTGTGTCGGCGGCAGGCGTATTTTTAGCTGTCAAGTTCAGAAAAAGAGCGGCAAAATTCCTCAGTCTTTTCCTTTGCGTTGCCCTGATTTGTGCAATCGCTCCGTTCGGCGCATTGGCGGCTGACGGCGACGCTGCGGCTGATAATACGGTAGACGCGTTCAGCATACCGCTTGATAAGAACGTCACCGTTGACGGCGAGGAGTATTGCATCAACGCTGTTGTCAGCTATCTCAACGGCGGAATTGCGGGTAAGATTTGCAAGGCGTCTGACAAGACAACCTCCGTTCCGAACGCAACGATAAATATATACAAGGACGGCTCTTTATTCACAACTCTGACAGATGACGAAACAGGCAACTATTCAGCCGGACTTCCCGCCGGAGAATATTTTGTCGAGATAACCGCGGAGGGGTATATTGATTTTCACTCCTACGCGACTGTAACCGAGGGCAGCATCACCTTTATGGAAACCTTCCTTATGATAGAGGAATCCGACGAGGAAACAGGCGTTGCCTCCGGCACGGTTTTCGATCAGCTTACCGGCGAAAGCTGTGAGGGCGTTGATTTAAGCATTCGCAAAAACTGGAACAACTCCGATGAATCCGCCGAAACGGTAGGCGCAACCGTGACCGATGAAAACGGCAACTATACGATAGAGCTTCCGCTCGGAAATTACACGGTGGTCGCTTCAAAGGAAGGATATTTGACCTCCACGTTTAATATCATCGTTCAGCCCGGCACTACCGACAATCAAAACGGCGTAATTTCTCCCATCGTATTGGGCGACCAGTACCTCATAACCCTGACCTGGGGCGAGAACCCGGAGGACGTTGACTCGCATTTGGTAGGCGTTCTTTCAAACGGAGAGAGCTTCCATGTATATTGGGACGACAGGTCGGCGTATGATGACAACGGCGAAGAAATCTGCAATCTCGATTACGATGATACGGAAAGCTACGGTCCGGAGCACATCACCTTAACAGCCTCCGGCTCTGAGCCGTATTATTACTATGTTGAAAGATTCATCGGTAAGGGAACGCTCGCAAGCTCCCGCGCTAAGGTAACCGTGCATAAGGGCAACGTATTGATAGCCGAATACAATGTTCCGACCAACAAAGGCAGCGAAGACTGCTGGAACGTATTCGCGATAAAGAACGGCGAAATCATAAACAAAAACACAATTACAGCGGAGCCGGACACAAGCTACGCCGACTAACTGTCGCTCCGCACCCATTGACCGCAGTCAAGCTGCCGCGCAGCTTGACTGCCGCTTAATATTATTATATATTGCAGGGGAAGTCGGCGCTTCCTCCTGCGTGTACAATTCATTTCAATCGCCACCGGCGACGCTTCTGATCCCCTTTTTGCTCGTTCACATATTTGTTTTATCGCCTCTCTTTGCGACTAAAATAATTTACGGACACAAAATCTTAATCAAGCAAAATTTCCTGAGCGAAAAGGGGCCGCAAGAGGCGAAGCCTTACATAAATAACATATACAAGAGCCGCTTTGCGGCACAGCCGTAATTACACGAATAATCGAAATCAAAATAAATAACAGGAGAAAGCATATGTTAAATTTCAACATAAAAAAAGCCGTTTTAGCGGCAATCACCGCGGCGATACTCTGCGTGACCTCAGTCGCCGCAACAGGCTGTCAAAGCAGTAACAGCAACAGCAACAGCGGCAGCGGCTCCGATAACGCCGGAGCGGGCAGCGTTTCAAATGAGCAGGAGGACAACAGCTCGGACTCATTGGCTCCGCCTGCGGATTTTGTAAACGATTCGCCGCTTGAGTGCCACGAGGACGATATAAAAGACGCGATAAATTATTTTAACAAGCACGCATACACCTCGGATCTTTCGTTTAACGAGGCTCAGCCGAATAAGCAAAGTTACTGGGTATATAAGGAGCCTGACGAGCTTCGGAAAATCACTCTCGAGGACAATATGAAAATCGACGGCGACTTTACCGTTACTCTCGGCGACGACATGAGCAAGATAGAGAGCACCGATTATTTATTCAATAATCAGGATAAGGAAAAGGTTGAAACGCGATTAAACAGAACCACGCCCGTCAATAACACCTGGCTTTTTAACGCTGTTGACGATGAGGGAAAAGATATATTTTATGTTGAGGTGCAAAATAATTCGGACAGCGAAATAGCCGCCGACAAATGCAAAATTATAAATATGACCGGCGCACAGCAGTGCGAATATATGGGACTGCGAACCGGCGACTCGTTCCGAAAGGTGCTTGAAACCTTTGGAAGCCCCAACAGGGAGCTGTTTGTTTCAGCGACACTAATGAACACCTACGAATACCGTATGACCTATATAGATGTGGAGAACGAGATTACGCTCATCGTGCGTGTGGAGCTGAATTATAAGGCCTCGGACGTGGAAAAAAGCACAGCCACCGTAAGCAGCATCACCGTCGTCGAAGGAATTGAGACAAAGAGCGCGCATTGATCAAATATCACGGTCAATAACAAAAGCGCTTTGCGGCGCGGCAGTAAATTCACGAAATTCACGACCAATCGAAACCAAAATAAATGACAGGAGAAGTAATATGTTAAAATTCAAAATTAAAAAAGCAATTTTAGCGGCAGTCACAGCTGCGGTGCTTTGCGTGAGTTCCGTCGCAGTAACAGGCTGTCAGGGCGGCGATAGCGGCGATAACGGCAACAGCAACAACGGCTCTGAAAACGGCGGCGCGCCCGCGTCCTCCGACGTTACCGATATATCGGAAACATCGGTCGGAAATTTTGAATATGAGATCGACGGAAAAACTCAAATTACCATCACAAAATACAAAGGCGATGACGAACAGGTGCGCATACCCGAAAAAATAGAGAATATGCCCGTTACGGAAATTGACGATAGCGCCTTTGCAGGCTGCACAGGCTTGACACGTGTAATTATCCCCGACAGCGTTACATATATAGGCTATGAAGCGTTTGACGGCTGCACAGCCTTAACCGACGCCGCCATACCCGACAAGGTCACATATATTGACGGCTATGCTTTTGCCGACTGCACAAGCCTGACAAGCGCAACTATCCCGAACGGCGTAACGGATATAGAGGAGGGCGTTTTTAAAGGCTGCACGGGATTAACAAGCGTAACCATATCCGAGGGCGTTGCATCTATCGGCGATTATGTTTTCGATAATTGCACGAGCTTGGAGAGCGTGACCATTCCAAACAGCGTTACGAGCATAGGCGGCGATGTATTTAACGACTGCGCGAACCTGAAAAATGTGACTATCCCCGACAGCGTTACGGAAATCGGCGATTTTACCTTTAATAATTGCGCGAGCCTGGAGAGCGTAGCTATCCCAAACGGCGTTACGAGCTTAAACTACGCTTTATTCTCCGACTGCGCCGC
Source organism: uncultured Clostridia bacterium (assembly GCA_947588875.1). Lineage (GTDB taxonomy): Bacteria > Bacillota > Clostridia > Oscillospirales > Acutalibacteraceae > UBA7067. The sequence goes on along the minus strand of CANPZK010000002.1, from coordinate 34,184 downwards.
CTTGAAGGATGTGACTATCCCCGACAGCGTTACGGAAATAGGCGATCTTGCGTTCGATAACTGCACGAGCTTAAAAAGCGTGACTATTCCCGACAGCGTTAAAAGCATGGGCAAGGGAGTCTTTAACGAATGTAACGATGTAGAAATTCACGGCAAAGCAGGCTCAGCCGCGGAAACATACGCGAAGGACAACAATATTAAATTCGTCGCGGAATAAAGAGATTTTACAAAGGCTGCGCCTTTAGCTCACGGGGCTTTAGGCGCAGCCTTTTTTGTTTTATCCCACGCCGACCGCAGTCAAGCTGCCGAGGAGCTTGACTGCCGCTTGATATTTTTCTATTTGCGGGAGGAGCTTCGCTCCTCCTGCACCTCCACTTTCTTACATGAGATTATATTTTTTATTTGTTTGCCAATAAGTAAAATTTTCGAACGAAAAAGGGGTTGCAAGGGGCGAAGCCCCTTGCAAATAAACAACATATTAAAGCAGCAGCTTTACCGGCGGAGGTCGGTAAAGCTGCTGTCCAAAGTGCGCTGTAATTAAAGTTTATTTTTGAGGCGCAAAGGCGCTTTATTCGTTTATCGACTTATAAATCTCTATAAGGCTCGAGCGCTTTACCATCTTTCCGCCGTAAAAAACAAGCTCGTTTTCATCGCCCTCGAGTATCGAAGGGTCGATAGGATTTTCTTCAAACTGCTTTTTCAGCATATCCTCGCGGCTCATTTTGTCAGGATCCGGCTCGCTCTTTATGTTGTCGCCCTTCTCTATCAAAACGCTGTCAATCGAAGGGTACAGTATCGCGTTTATCACATATGACAAGGTCGCGGGAACTATAAACAGCATAAGTATAATTATGGAGACATAAGCGCCGATATAATTTCCCGTGAAGGTGAACAGTGTGGTAACTATCGCGACGCAGGCGACGCAGGCAATAAGGGCGATAAAGTTTTTCGGAAGCTCGCCTATCGACATCAGAAGCGAATTTTTGTAAACATACCTGAACGGAATATCGAGAGTTACGGTTATAAGCGGAACATAGAACAGGCAGAAAACCGAAACAATCGTTATGGCGACGGCAAGTCCGAAGCCTATGTACATAAATCCGTTCGTCCTTCCCGCCTGATAATAAAACACGAGCGAGAAAAAGTCTATCATCGCCACTATATAAAATATAAGCCCGTGCAGTACGGAGAACTTGAAATTATCCTTTAGTCCCTTAAAAAACGTCCTTGCGCCCTGAACATTCTCTTTGCCGCTCGCTATGTCCTTGGTGACCTTGCAAAGTCCGCAGTAAAACGGCATAAGCAAGAATATCGGCAGAAACCTTATGGGAACTATCGGCGTTGCCAGGTTTTCAACAAGAACTATCAGCGCAAAAAATATGAACAGCGGAACGGCAAACAAGATGTTTGCCATAACCAGCGCTGGAAGCGACTGAGTATATCTTTTAAACGCGCCGGCGTATTTTCCCTTATTTTTTCTTTTTGTCATTTCGCAGTATTCCTTTCTCGTCCTCTTTGTAGAAATTGACGAGAATATTGTAGCACAAAGTCAGACAAATGTAAACATATGTGAAAAAAACGCGGTAAACAACACGTCGGTCAGCGCGGCGGCTGCCGTTATTATCAAGACTATCCCGCTCCTCTGGATAAAGCCCATAAGCTCCGGCTTTTGCATATCGGTATGCTTTTTTCTCGGCGAAAAGAAAAGCCAAAGCTCCTTTGAAAAGCAGAATGAATGCTTTGATTGCAGTAAAAGCGACAACGACGACAAAAACAGCCCAGGCAGCATGACGATAACATAAAACACAGCGCCCTGAAAGGAATACACGGAAAACAGATACCCCGCGCAGAGCCCCGCGCCTATGCCCTTTATAAATATCACGATCGGCAGACCTATACGCCCCCAAAGCGACAGCCCGAGCAGCAGAGCCGATATGTAGAACAGGAAGTATGCACACATAGACGCTTTGAAGCCCTCGAAAAGCGACTGGGCTATTCTGCCCTTGAAATTGCTTATGAATATAAAGTCCAGCGCGTTCAACGTCTGCTCGTCCCCATACTGCGCCAAAATACAGCCGCATATTATTCCGGCAAATAAAAACGCCGAGAGAAAAATCATCATTCCGTACCTCTTGGCGCAGTATGAAATTTCAGCCGCTATATTTCGCTTTCCTCGATTTGAGATAAGAAAAAGACCCTTCATTTCATCATTCCTTAAAGGTTATACTCAAGTGTATGAAACAAAGGGTCATATTATGAAATTTTAATCTCTGTTATTCCGTTATTCTCCCGAAAGCTCGACCGCTCTCCTCGTGCAAGCCGCCATTGCGTCCTTTATCGTCTGCTCGGTTTTGCTGTCGTAAAATACGTCGAGCGCTTTGAGCGTGGTCCCGCCCGGCGAGGACACCTTTTTTATGAGCGTTTGCGCGTCGTCGCCGCTGTTTAAAAGCATCTCCGCGCTCCCCTTCATTGTGGCGCATATTAACCTCATCGCCTCGTCCGCGTCTATCCCCTGCTCGACCGCGTACTCCTGCATCGCCTTTGCGAAAAGGTAAAAGTACGCCGGACTTGAGCCGTTCACCGATATGACCGCATTCATCTTGTCCTCGTCTATCACGACCGCTATTCCGCTGTTTTCAAAGAGCGACTTCACAAATTCAAAGTCCGCATCGCTCACGTCCGCCGTTCTGCAAAGCGCCGTCGCTCCGCAGCCGAGAAGCAGCGGCGTGTTCGGCATAACGCGCACGCACGGACAGCTCACACCGAGACTCTTCCTTATATAGTCCGTGCTCACTCCCGCCGCTATCGACACAATGACCTTGCTCTCGTCGCAGGCTCCCTTTATTTCGTCGAAAACCGTCGGAAGCTGCTGCGGCTTTACCGCGAGCACCGTGTAATCGCATTCCTTAATCACGTCCGCTCCGGTCGCCGCCGCTGTCACTCCCCTTTTCGCAAGCTCCGCGCATTTTTCGCTGTCCACGTCAAAAACGACTATGCTCTGCGCCTCTGCTCCCGCTCTCAGCATTCCGTTTATTATCGCGCCCGCCATATTGCCCGCGCCTATAAATCCTGTTTTTTTAGCCATTTTTTATTCCTCCAAGATATTATGTATATGACATTATATTCTTACTTCGGCTCTCATTTCAGCCGCTTGAATATCTTATCCCTCCACACGCCTACATACGCTCTTATGACCCGTGTGAGAGCTATATCGTACACCACGAATATAACTATCCCCAGCGCGAGAAACGCCCACGGGAGGTAGACCCCGAATATGGTGAAGCTGTCGCGCGGGATACCGAGCACGAGTATGGATATGAAAAACACGGCTATCATACACGCGGAAAACGAGGCTATTTTTACCGCCCAGCACAGATATTTGCTGAGCCGCTCCTCGAGCACCGCCTTTAGTATCGGGTAAAATCCGAAAAACGCCGTAAAGCACAGCGCCATTTCCTTATCCGCCACTATCAGGAACGACAGCAGAGCCACCGCCGCATACGAGCAAAGCGCCCAGCCCTTTCCGACCTCTATTACGAGAGGGATAAGCATTACTCCGGCGAGCGCCGGACAGGCGTATGTCGCCGTCGGGATAATATACGAAATGAGCATTGAAACGACGGCGAGTGCGGAAAAGATACCGCCGAGCGCCATTTTATAGCTTGGAGAGAGATTTTTTTCCTTCATAACATCATACCTGTTCGCTCAAAGAATATTATTTTTACTGTTTTAGCCGCGCTATCGTCGGTTTTTTTTGGGGGGCGGCGCTTGATTTTAAGCCTATGCCGGCGGCGGCGCATACGCGGCGACCGGCGCGGCGAAGCCGCGCGGAAAAACGCGGCTTGTATAATTTATATTTAAAGGAAAGCCACTGCCCCGCCGCGTTTTTCGCAGCCTCCCGCCCGACAGGGCGGGAGGCTGCGGTCGCCGCTAAGACCTGTCGAGAGAACTCAACAGCAGGGTATCAGATCGCCGCCCATGCACTCGCAGCAGGTATCGGCGCAGCAAAGTCCTGTACATATGTCGCAGCCGCTGCATCCTCCGACGTTCTGCTGCGGCATTCCGGTATTATAGCCTCCATATGCGCCCGAGCGCCTGCTCTGCGCAAAATTCAACGCCTGACGGTATTCCATATTTGATGGATCCATATTGCAGGCAGTCTGAAAACAATTATAAGCGTCCTGAGTCCAGCCCTTCTTCAAAAGCACGGTCCCTTTGAGAAAATTCCATTCGGCGTCGCGCCTGTCAACGGGGACTCCGTCGAGTATCTGCTCTGCGTCGGCTATTCTGCCGTTTTTTATCATAGTCCTCACGTCGTAATATTTTGACGAGCCGGACGGATTTGTATTGTAATATCCTCCGCCCGAGCCTGCCGCACCGCGCGAGCGCCGCGAATTCATTATCGTGTCGTATGCCTCGTTGATCTCCTTCATCTTTTCGGCGGCAACGTCGGCAAGCGGAGAATCGGCGTAATTGTCGGGGTGATACTTTTTCGCAAGATTTCTGTACGCCGTCTTTATTTCGTCGTCGGTCGCGGTCGGCGATACGCCGAGCACCTCATATGGACTGTTTGCCATGTTCAAGCTCCTTTGTACCTTCGTATTCCGGTTTTAATTATCCTAAATATATTTTAGTTGCTAATTATCGTTTTCGCGTTATCATTGTTTTCGCTGTTATCTCTGTTTTCGTCGTTTTCACTTTTGTCTTTATTTTTGCTCTTTTCCGCCTTTTTATCAAACAACACCGCTTTTTGCATCGAGCTTACCCCGAGCGTAACAATGTTCTCGAGTATTCGTCTGTTGCCCATCAGCTCTATAAGATTAAAAGAGCTCAGCAGCATAAATGCGTTTTCGTTTATAATCTCGTTTATACGCTCATAAACCGCCGCGTCTAAATCCTCTACCGGCTCGCTGTCAAGCGAAAGGTGATTTATAAACGGGTTAAAGCCGCCGCGTTTTAAATCGTCCTCGAGGTCATCGGCGGCGTCCATCAAATATATCCACTTGCCGAGATAATAGCCGAGGCTTTCAAGCACCCTGCGCTGACTTTCGCCGTTTGAGAGCATTCGCGCCGCCTGCGCCAGCGCCTTTGCGGTCGGCTCTGCGGCTCGGTCGACAGAGCAAGCCGAATCCTGCTCCGCCTCAAGCTGATTTTTAAGCATATCGGAAAACAGCATATCGAAGTCCGAGTATCCGTATTTTATCATTTTTTTGCGCCATCTTTTCGCAAACGGCTTTACAAGCCGGACGGCGAGCCGTTTAAAAAATCCCTCGTCGCGCCTGTCGTCCTCGAGCTTGTAGTAAAACGCCGCTATCGAAAGCGCCGCCGCGTCCTCGAGCGATTTGCTCCTTGAGCTGCAATAGTCGCACCTTTTGGTGGGGTTCACCTTGCATCTGCCCTTTTTATAGGAGTTGCATTCTCCCCTTACCGACATAGCCAAAATTGCATAGAAGGTGGAGTCATAGCTTAAAATAAGGCTTGCGCAAAAGCCGTAGCTTTTCCCAAGCTGCCTGCAAAGGCTGCAATAGACCGCTCTGTACGCGTCGTAATCCTTGACCAGCAGCTCGGATTTTTGCGGCCTTATATAACCAAACAACGGCGATAACTCCCCTTTTGCTGTAATTATCAACCCTTATTTTACAATATATTCGGTATATATGAATTAACGATTTGTAAATTTTTGGCGCAGGAGGCGCAAAGGGAGGCGGGAGCAAGGTTCCCCAAGCTCTCCCGCCCTCCATATATTGTCAATAAAGTATTCTTTGGCGCCCTCTCCCGCCGAGCGCGGTTTTAGAGCGCGGCTCAAAAACAATACCAAATCACAAAATATCTCCGCCGCCGTATTATATTTATATAAGCACCTACTTTACGGCGTCGGAGGCGGCATAATATGAAAACTAAGAGCTTTGTTATTATCGGTGGGGACAAAAGGCAGCTTTTCGCCGCGAATGCCATGCGGGACGAGGGCTTTAAGATATACGTCTGCGGCTTTGACAAGCCCTGCGGAGATTTCGGGTTCGAGAATCTGCCGCTTGAGCGGGCTGTTCCGCCGGCAGACTGCGTAGTCCTGCCAATACCGCTCACTAAGGACGGGGAAAATATCAACGCGCCCTTTTCAAGCGTTCCCATAAAAATAGACGACGAGCTTGCGAGAATGTTTCTGGGCAAGCGGGTGTTCTGCTCGATGAAAAGCAGGCTGCTGAGCATATCTCCGCTTTGGGAGCAAACGAGGCTCTATGACTATTTCGCGCGGGAGGAGTTCGCGGTTGAAAACGCAGTGCCGAGCGCCGAGGGCGCGATAGAGGTCGCGATGAGGGAATACGAGGGCACGATACACGGCTCGAAATGTCTTGTCGCCGGCTTCGGCAGGATAGGCAAGGTGCTTTCAAAAATGCTTGACGGGCTGGGAGCCAAGGTTGTCGTTGCGGCGAGAAAAAAGCAGGATCTGTCGATGATATACGCTTTAGGCTATGAGAGCGTTGATATGAAGGAGCTTTGCACGCTAAAGGGCATAGACCTTGTTTTCAACACGGTTCCGTCGCTGATTTTCGGGGCGCATACGCTGGCTGTGGCGTATAAAGGCTCAATCGTCATAGACCTCGCCTCAGCCCCGGGAGGCGTTGACTTTGACGGCGCAAGGCGACTCGGAATAAAGACGGTTCACGCCCTGTCGCTTCCCGGCAAGGTTGCTCCCAAGACCTCGGGAGAGATAATAAAGAATACAATTTTTAATATGCTTGAGGAGGATTGACGGTGGAAAAAACCACTTTGGGCTTTGCTCTTTGCGGGTCCTTCTGCACATTCTCCAAAGCAATCAAGGAAATGGAACATCTGGCTTTGGAGAAATATGATATTGTTCCGATAATGTCCGACATAGCCTACTCTACCGACACTCGCTTCGGCAATGCGGAAGATATAAGAAATAAGATAAAGGCGATATGCCAAAAGGACATTATACACTCTATAAAATCGGCTGAGCCGATAGGACCGAAGAAAATGTGCGATATACTTGCCGTAGCTCCGTGTACGGGGAACACGCTCGGAAAGATAGCCAACGGCGTTACCGACACTCCGGTGACCATGGCGGTTAAATCGCAGCTTAGGATAGGCGCGCCCGTCGTGCTTGCGCTCGCGAGCAACGACGCTCTCGGAGCCTCCGCGCAGAACCTCGGCAGACTGTTGAACACGAAAAATATATACTTTGTTCCGCTGTCCCAGGACGATCCGGTCAAAAAGCCGAAATCTCTCGTCGCTCATTTTAATTTGCTCGGACAGACGATAGAGAAAGCGCTCGACGGCGAACAGCTCCAGCCCGTTTTTGCACAGAAAGCGGAGCTTTAGTTTATTTTTGAGCCTGCGCTCTAAGACTGCTTTTGACGACCGCAGTCATAATTTATTTTGAGGCTTGCGCTCTAACGGCGCATTTGCTCTTATCGACATCAGCCGCGTCGCCTGACGGCGGAGCGGCTGTTGTTTTAAATCAGAATATTTTTCAAAGGGGCTTGCGCTCCTCCCGCGCATAGATAAAACATTAATCAACAGCTTTACCGGCTCAAGTCGGTAAAGCCGCAATCAATAAGCGCCGGAAATTCTAACGGAGGAATGCCGGTTCTCCTTTAACCTTCCTTCCATGGCGCGAGCCTTTCGCCGCTGACGAGAAAGCTCTCTCCGGCTACTGCGGCGAGGGGGTCGTCGCTGTGCGAATCCGAATAAAAATTATCTATGACTCCGTTCGGGAACCGCAGGTAAAATCGGCGCACCTTTTCCTCGCCGTGGCAGTTTTCCCCTTTGTACGCCCCGCTTTTAGGATCCACCTCGGAGGCGATGAGGTTCTCTATCCCCAAGCGGCGGCAGGCAGGTCTTAAAAGGAACTCCGGCGAAGCGGATATGATAACGTCGTCCGCTCGCCTGCGCTCAAGATAAAATTTCTTTATTTTATATATATTCTTATCCCAGAACTCCTCGGCAAGGTTCTCTGCATCAACGCATCTCAAAAACGAATACATTCTGCGCTTGAAATCCGTCTTACTGCCGGATTTAAACGCATAATACCGCAAAGCCGCAGCCGCGGTATTGAACAGCGAAAAAACCAGCGTCGGTTTTTTTCGTATGCAAAACAGATAAAAATCAGCCGTGCTGTCGTTTTTGTATATTGTTTTGTCAAAGTCATATACGTTCATTTTTTCTCTCCGGATTTTGATTTATCTAAATTATAGTCCCGCGCTCGCCTCAATGCAAGAATAAATGCGCGGGGCATTGATTATTTCAAAACAAGCGTTATAATGGTATAATATTATAAGCTGATTTTACGGAGGTTTTACATATGATAATTCTTGCGTCCGCGTCCCCGCGCCGACAGGAGCTTTTATCGCTGATATGCGATGATTTTACGGTCAAGCCCGCAGATATTGACGAGTCTGTAAGCGACGGCGGCAGCATAGAAAATATCCCCGAGCTTCTCGCGCTGAAGAAGGCGGGGCATATATTTAACAATTTAAAAAACACCCGTCGCGGCGACATTGTAATAGGCTGCGACACGGGAGTTTTCATTGACGGCGCAATGCTCGGCAAGCCGAAGGACACCGCCGACGCGCACAAAATGCTGCGTATGCTTTCCGGCAGAGAGCACAGGGTAATAACCGGCTGCGCTGTGCTGCGCGAGGGAAAGACCTTATCGTTTTCCGTTACTACCCGCGTTCAATTTTACGAGCTGTCGGACGTTGAAATAGACGAATACATAAGCACGGGCGAGCCTATGGACAAAGCCGGAGCGTACGGGATTCAGGGCAGGGGCGCTCTGCTCGTAAGGGGTATAACCGGCGACTTTTATAATGTGGTCGGTCTGCCGGTCGCCGCCCTTAAGAGAAAGCTCGACGAGATAGTTCGGGAGTGACGATTTAATTTATTTTGACTGCGCTCCCCCGTACGCTCCCTCCTCTCGCACCGGTTTATATTTTTCATTTGGCTATCTGCGCCGTTCTAAAGCAACAGCTTTACCGGAGGAAGTCGGTAAAGCTGCAATCAACTCGACTGTATAACCAAGCAAAAAATTTTACTCCGAACGCCTTTTTGCTTCAATATCGTCGCTTATTCTGTAACACAAGGTCATAAGGCTGTCGGACATATGCACGTTTTCAACTACAACGTCGGGATAATCCGCGGCAACGTCATAGTGACTGAAATTCCAGTAATATCTTATGCCCAGAGAGTAAAGCCGCCTGCATATATTCTGAGCCGCGTCCTTAGGCACGCAAAGTATGGCGAGATTCGGTCTGCGCCTTTTGCAAAATGATTCGAGCATATCGGTGTTTTCTATCTTTACGTTCCTCAGCGTCGCGCCGATGAGCCTTTCGTTTCTGTCAAATATGCCGGCAAGCGTTATCCCCTTCGGCTCAAACGCCATATGCGCCGCAACCGCTCTGCCGAGGTTTCCTGCGCCGACAAGCACCGCCGTTTTTGGCTCTCCAAGCCCGAGAATGGACTCTATCTCGTTTTTAAGCTGTTCAACGCTGTAACCGTAGCCCTGCTGTCCGAAGCCGCCAAAGCAATTAAAATCCTGCCTGACCTGCGAGGCTGTAAGCCGCATTTTCGCGGCAAGCTGTTTTGACGATATTCTCATAACCCCCTCGGATTGCAGTTCGCTCAAAAACCTGTAATAGCGCGGCAATCGCCTGATAACCGACATTGAAATTTTGTCACTCTTAGCCATAGGCTCACCCTTCTCGAATTCATATACATTATTATAATCTATTTGTGAAACGAAATAAAGAGCAAATTGTTAATTTTTTAACACTTTTTCGGCGATAAGGAGCGCAAAATTTCGGCTAATAATGCCAGTTTCAGAATATTGAGCCAAATTAATTTGTGAAAAATAAATTAATTTCTTGATTTTAGTTTACCACTTTGCTATAATAAAGAAAATAGGGAAGGTGGCTTTAAATATAGCTATGCCGCCTTGCGCGGCAGCTGCCTAAAAGATAAATTTTATTTTTTGACCGTACCCAAATACCGCTCTCGGCGACCGCAGTCAAGCCGCCGAGCGGCTTTTATAAGTCTGCAAAGCTGACGTCGGCAGGAGCTTCGTCAAAAATGAGTTTATCGGCAGAATGTTTTATTTTCCTTATTTTTTGCTTAGGAAGGGTGGTGTGATTATGTATAGTGTCGCAGTATGCGATGATGAGAGGGTTTTTCTCGAACAAACGTGCAGCATACTCCGTGAAATTTTGACAGAACACAACGAGGACTTTGAGATAGACTGCTTTGAATCGACTGATGATTTAGAAAAGAGCGCGAAAAAGTACAATCTCTATGTTCTCGATATTATGATTGGCGACACAAACGGAATTGATTACGCTGAGCTTCTGCGCGAAAGGGGCGTTGAATCCGACATAATATTCATCACTTCAAGTCCCGCCTACGCCCTTGCGGGTTACAGCGTTCACCCCGCCGATTATATCCTGAAGCCCGTCAGCACGGACAAGCTCCGCGAGCCTGTGCTGCGCTGTCTGCGCGACAGGCATTATTCGCCGTCAATCGTCGTTAATTCAAAGGAGTATGGCAAAATAAGGGTAAACACAAGCGAAATAACCTACTGTGAGGTAATGCGCAACGACATTCTCATACACTGCATAGACGGCAGAACCATGACCCTGTACGGAACCTTTTCCTCTTTTTGCAGCGACGAGCTTCCCGGCGACATCTTTTACCGCTGCCACCGCAGCTATGCTGTCAATATGCAGTATGCCGAGCGCATAAACAGGTATGACTTTTCGCTCTCGGACGGCACGGTTGTGCCGATATCCAAAAACAGCTACAACGACGCGAAAAAGCGTTTTGAATCAAACTCCAATCCCGCAGATACTTCTCTTGCAAATTAATTTAGCGAATATGGCTCTGTTGCGGCAACGGCGCAGAATCGGCTGTTTTTGATATTTACCCCTGATTTTTACCGATAATCAAGCTGTTAAACAGCTCCGCGTTTTGGACGGAAAACCGCTTTCAAACAACTTTCAAACAAACAGTTAATCAAATGCAGGACGCTTCCTTGAAACGGCGTCCTGCATTTTACATTCATTTATTGTCATATCTGCACAATTTTCACCGAGCTTTTGCATAATTTCAATAAGAATATTGCAAATCCCTTTTCCCGTTTGTACTGTTTTTTTGCCCAACCGTATCAACCCTATTGATATTTTTTTCGTGCGGTGGTAAATTAAAAGCAGTTGGAAGAGGTAAGCCCTGAATTACATCTTACCGCTTTTTAAATTATGCAAAAGGGCGGCAATTACGCCGTCCTTAGGGGCTAAGAGCTTGGGCTTGCCTTTCTCCGGCTACCTTTTCCGAGAGTATGACGGTTTGACTGCTTACATATTACACACCATAACAAAGTCTGTGCTTATGTACAGACTTTGTTCTTTTATGTAAAAATGGGCTTACCGCCCCAACAATAAATTATTATTAGGCTCAGCAAGGCGGCGGTTTTAGGGCGCGACTCAAAAAGAAAAACAATCCCTTGCGTATGCGAGAAGCTCCTCTTTTTTGTTCCCGACCCTGTCTTCTATCACTGCGTCGAGCAACCCGTTTAAAATCTCGCCAATCCTTCTTCCACGCTCAAAGCCTGCCGAAATCAAATCGTCTCCGCTTATATCGAGCGAGCCTATGCTGACGCAGGCGCTGGAGCTTATTAGCTCGCGGCACATATTCTCACATTCCTTCAGCCGCTCAAGCCTTTTTTGCTTGTCCGAGCCGTTTTGAGCCTCAATGTCGGCGCGCCTTATCTGCGATAATATCAGCAGGGCGTTTTCACCGCCTATCTCCCTCATAAGGCGCTTAACGGACCTTACCCCGTCGTCGCACGGGTAATCGTGATAATTTATGAGGATTTTAACCCTGTCGATAATCCTCCTCGGCGCTTTCAGAGAGCGCAAAATCCTCTCCGCAAGCTCCGCGCTTTCCCGCGCGTGTACGGAGCCGCCGCCTTCCGCCCTGCCGTCGCTTATTCGGCAGGGCTTTGCTATATCGTGCAGAAGAGCGGCAAGGCGCGGCTCAACGCTCGCCTCAACCGCCCCAACCGCCCTGAGCATATGTTCCCAAAGCGTTTGATTGTGATTATCGCCGCTCAAATAATAATCGAAGCACGGCTCAACAGACGGCATTATAACGGCGAACACGTCGCGGAATTTATCAAGGACGCTTACCGCGCCGCAGCCGCACAGGGCAGCCGTAAGCTCGGGGAAAATCCTCTCCGCCGCGATTTTTTTCAGCAGCTCCCTGTTTTCGTGAATCGACTCCGCTGTTTCTTCCTCGACGGAAAAGCCGCACACGCTCGCAAAGCGCAAAGCTCGCATTATGCGCAGAGCGTCCTCGTTAAAGCGCTTGTCCGGCTCGCCGACACAGCGAATGACCCTGTCCCTTATATCCTGCCTGCCGCCAAAGGGGTCTGCTATCCCCTCGGCGTCGCTGTACGCCATAGCGTTCACGGTAAAATCCCTTCGCCCGAGGTCGTCGGCAAGACCCACGCCGAAAGCAACGCTCTCGGGTCTGCGGCAGTCGGCGTACAGTCCGTCCTTGCGGAACGTCGTCACCTCGATTTGCTCGCCGCACGCTATCACGGTCACAGTGCCGTGCTTGATTCCGTTTGTTACGGTTCGGCAGTCCGAAAAGCTCGAGAGTATCTCCTCCGGCAAGGCGTCGGTCGCGACGTCGTAATCCTTCGGCTCTGCGTGCATTAGATAGTCGCGGACGCAGCCGCCTACGGCATAAGCGCAATAGCCCGCTCCGCTCAGCCTGTCTATAACAAAGCGACAGCCATCGGATAAAATCAAAGCCTTCACCTCAAATTACTGAAAATCGTTGTCGTCAAAGCCGAGGGAGCGCAGAATATTCTCTCTGTTCCGCCAGTCCTCCTTGACCTTGACCCAAAGCCGCAGATTTATTTTACAGTCAAAAAAGCTCTCCATATCCTGTCTTGAATACGAGCCTACCTTTTTCAGCATACTGCCGCCCTTGCCGATTATTATGCCTTTGTGGCTCTCGCGTTCGCAGTATATAGTTGCGTCTATGTCGAGTATTCCGCTGTCCTCCCTCGTTTTCATTCGCTCGACCGCCACCGCCGTGCCGTGCGGTATCTCCTTGTCGAGAAGCCTTAGAAGCTTTTCTCTGATTATTTCGGCGGCGAGAACTCTCTCTGACTGGTCGGTCAGAGTATCGTCGTCGAAGAAATGTCCGCCCTCCTGCGCGAGCTTCTTCAGCTCGTCCTTCAGCTCGTCAAGCCCGCTTCCCGTTCGAGCCGACACCGGCACCACCGCCTCAAAATCGCATAGCCTTGAATATGCCGCGATTATACCTATAAGCTCGTCCCTGCTCTTTAGCGTATCCGTCTTGTTGAGCGCGAGCACTGCGGGCAGTCCGAGGCTCTTTGCCCTTTCAATAAGCTCCCGCTCGGTATCGCCCGGCTCCTTGTCACATTCCGCAGCAAGCATTACCGCGTCCACACCCGCGACGGATTCGTTCACCGATTTTACCATATATTTCCCAAGCTCGGTTTTCGGCTTGTGCATTCCGGGAGTGTCGATAAACACAAGCTGGGTTTCCCCCTCCGTGAGCACTCCCATTATTCTCGTTCGGGTAGTCTGAGGTTTATGTGAAACGATCGCTATTTTCTGCCCGAGCAGTTTATTGAGTATGGAGCTTTTTCCAACATTTGGTCTGCCTATTATGGCGATGAACGCCGACTTGTCGCTGTTGTTCATAATTTATATTCTCCGTTTCTTTTCGCGCTTTGCCAAACGCTTGTCTTGTGCGGTTTAAGCACAAGCCGCCCGCCGGAATGATAAATCGGGCTTATCAAGCCTTTGCCGCTGTATTAAATACAGTATAACACAATTTGAGCCGGTTTGTCTAAAAAGGCTGTATTTATTTTGCGCCCGCGCCCGTCAGCGTGTTCAGCACTATGCCCTTGTCCTTAATTGTTATCGGCAGGATATTGTCAAAAGCCGAAATCCTGTCCGTCGTTACGATTGCGAGCTTATCCTCTGAAACGTCATAAATCTCTCGTATTTTTCCGCTGTATATAGGCTCCATAATTTCTCCCCTTTAAGGCTTTTGCGCTATAAGCGTATCCATGCAATGCTTATGCGGCTTGCCGCCGCTGTTGCAGTCGAATACATCTTCCCTGCAATCGCAAAACAGCCAATCGTGATAGTATCCGAACAGCTCGCCCGATACCCAAGGGTATCTGAGTTCTTCGTTTCTGCCTTTGTCGGGAGTACGGGTTATAAACGGCTTTTTGACAAACACGTTCAGAGCGTTGATACCGCCCGCAGCGGTGTGAGATTTAAAAGAATCGCACAGCTCTTTTCTCGGCCGAGGCGGGACGAAATGGAGCAGACCGCTGCTGAATATAATATCAAATTCGGAGTCGGGGCGGTAATCTATAATATCCGCCTTAAAGAAATTTACATTTACGCGATTATGCTCCGCAAGCCTTTTAGCCTTGTCAAGACCGATCTCCGATATATCGAGAGCCGTAACATTGTAGCCGCATTTTGCAAAAAACACAGCGTCCTTGCCCTCTCCGCAGCCAATGTCCAAAATGCGGTACGGCTTTATCGGAGGGAGCAGCTTCATAATATCATAGCAGATGACGTTCGGTCTGAGTCCCCAATAGTACCCCTCGTCGCGGTACCGATTGTCGTAATCCGCCGCCGCGCCGCTGTAACCGACGAGCGCGTCAACCGTCGTGTTCAGAGCCGCCGCTAACTTTGGCAGCAGCTCGATGTTCGGGTATGCCGTGCCGTTTTCCCATTTGCTCACCGCTTGAAAAGAGATATTGAGCGATTGAGCGAGCCGGTTCTGCGTTATACCGAGCTCCCTGCGCTTTTTACTGATAAATTCTCCGAATCTGTTATCCATTTAGAATGCCTCCCGTTTGATTTTTTTGCGCGAGCAGAGCCTGATAGGTCTGTTTTATCGGCTCTGAGGGTGGAGAGTGTCTGCAAAATCCCTGTCTTTATTAGAACATAAAAGACGGATAATCTCAATAACCGGAAAAGAGAGTTTTCCCTCTCGGTTCAACCGCTGATTGAAACGCTTCCCCCGCGCCTGCGCATTCCTGCACACGGACAGCATTAAAACGATAACGGTTAAAATTTCATTATTATGCTCCTCGCTTGCAACGCCAAAAACCGTATTGTGCTTTTTAATAATCCTACACGTCAATTTCCCCGTTTCTGTAAGCCTCAAGCAGAGCGTACAAATCGTTGATCTCGGTTTGTATGTTTTTGCCGTTATCGGTATGCTTTACCATTATTCTGTAATTTTCAGTTTCAACATTTTTAGAGCTTGAATGAATATCCCTGTTTTCCTTCATGGCATTCTCTATACTTTCAAACGGCTGGTGCGCCTTGATCCTCAGCCCGTGGGAATTGTATATAAGCGTATATCCCGCTATTCCTGTTTTTTCATGATAATCCCTGCAAAAGCCTCCGTCGATAACGATTAGTTTTCCGTTTGCTCTTATAGGCTGTTCCCCTCTCGCTGTCAAAACCGGCGTATGCCCGTTTACAATATGCGAGGACGGGGAATACATATCAAATTCACGCAAAATCATATTGCATATTTTTTCCATGTGATAAAATCGGTAATAGGGGTCTGTTTCCTCCTCCCATGCGGATTCATCGTCTATAAAGCAACGCTCAAAGCTCTTGACATTCCTCCCGCATAAGGGCGATTTCCTCCCGCACCATAAATACCACATAAAATCAATATCCTCTATGTTTTTATCATTTCTGAAATATGCGCGTCTGACGATTTTTTCTGCGGCGTCAAAATACGCTTTGCCCTTGAGTACCCTTCCGAAAAGCCTTATTCCGAAAAAATTCCCGTTCTCATCGAGGGGAACACAGCCGTGATAAAGCAAATTCCCGTTAAAGCATTTATACATACTGTCCTTATCAAACAGGAATGTGATATGCCGTTTCAGTCTGCCGCTGTTTATAAACGATTCCCTCAGTTCATCAATTATTTCCTTTTCATCATCGGTCAATTCATAGGGTGAATTTTTGTCAACAGTCGGAAAATCGGCGCTGTTCAGCTTATACCTTTTTCCATCCGAGATCACCGTACCGTTTTCGGTATCTATCTTGTCAAGCAGCAGTCTGTCGTTCATTTCATATTCGGGCCGCCTTAATATAATCTGACCCTCCAGCTTGAATTGTATAACGGATATGGCTCTTAGCGCCGCGGTCATGGGGTCGGCTGATTTATATTTATTTTCGGCAAAAAGCGTGAGCCTTCTCAGACTTATTCCGTATCCGCTTTCGAGTATTCGCACCGTCCTGTATTTTATACAGCTGCGGACAACATTCGCAACGCACGCTTCATTTCCCGACGCCGCTCCCATCCATAATATATCATGATTTCCCCATTGAATATCAAGGGAATGATATTCGATAAGCAAATCAAGTATTTTATCGGCGTCCGCTCCCCTGTCGAAAATATCCCCGACTATATGCAAATGGTCGACAGCGAGCCGCTTTATAAGCCCCGCAAGTGCGACAATAAAATCATCTGCGCCTATGCTTATAATGGTATCAAGTATTTTGCTGTGATATAAAACCTGATTATCGTCCTCGTCCTTTTGGGCGTGAAGCAATTCGTCTATAATATAGGCGTAATCCTTCGGCATCGCCTTGCGCACCTTGGAGCGCGTATATTTCGATGACAAAATTCCCGCAATTTCTATCATTCGATTTATGATAATTCTGTAACGGTCGGAGCTTATCCCTCTCTCCTTTTTTATCAAATTTAATTTTTCATTCGGGTAATAAATTATAGTGCAAATTTCCTCTCTTTCACTTTCCGATATGGTGTCGCTGTAAAGCATATCGACCTTTTCCTTTATAACGCCCGAACAGTTATTTAAAATATGGCAAAAGGCTTCATACTCGCCGTGTATATCGCTCATAAAATGTTCTGTTCCCTTGGGAAGGTTAAGAATAGCGGTGAGATTAATTATTTCTCTTGAAACGGAGCTTACCGTCGGATATTTCTCGGAAAGCAATTTCAGGTATTTAATGTTCTCCATAATATTCCTCCAATCGAACGAGAGCGCAAAATTATGTTTTGAGTAAATTTGGCTGTTTGTAATTATGTTATAAGCAATAAATGTGAATAAATTATGATTTTTTAGTGAATTTGAAGGAAATTGATTATTTGTGATTGATTTTGATTGATTTCAGACTGTAACGTAACCGAGGGGCGATTGAAAATCTTCACTCCGGAAAGACATTGGGCAATACCGAATTTATGTATAAGCCCTAATTGCAAATCGGCAGCCGTACCTTATCGGGCGGCGCAAAATAAAAAAGCTCTTTTTATGTCGCGAGGGGTCGGCGCGTTTTGCGCCGACCCCTCGGTTGTTAATCATTATCCTTTGTTTTTTTTCTTTTTGAAAACCACGAACCCGCGTTTTCTATCATTCGCTTAGGTCCGATTATTATAAACAAAATCGCTATGACGGCAGTAAGCACTAAAAGCGTAAAGCGTTCGGGGCTTGAACAGTGAAAGAGGATTATGCTCCAAATCGTGTCGGGCCGCCAAAGCAAAAATCCCGCAACTCCGACCGCGAACATAGCCGCGACGAGAACCGCGCCCGCGGCAACGTCCTTTGCTATTTCGATAAGCCGGTCGTATTTTTCGGAATACAAATCGCACGCCCGCTCGACAGCCGTGTTTATAAGCTCCAGGCATATCACAAGAGCGATAACCGCGAGCAGAACCGACATCTCGGCAGGCGACAGCCCGTAATAGCTGACAAAATAAAGCAGATACGCCGCGATTACGATATGTATGCGCATATTACGCTCGTGATTTACGGCGTAAATAATTCCTCTGAAAGCAAATTTAAAGCCCCTTAAAAAGCTCATGGCTTACCTTCCGGAACCTATAACATAGCTTGACGATGCGGGAAGTCCGAGCTGCTCCATTATCAGCTCCTCCTTCTCCCTCATTCTTATTCTCTCCATATTGCTCTCGTGGTCATAGCCGAGAAGGTGCAGAACGCTGTGAGCCGTAAGATAGCCGACCTCTCTTTGCAGGCTGTGGTCAAAGCGCTTTGCCTGTTCAAGAGCCTTTTCCATTGATATTACGACGTCGCCGAGTATCTGCGCGCCTGTTTCGGGGTCTATATCGTATTTTCCGTTTTCGCCCATTCCGAAGGATAAAACATCGGTAACGGCGTCCTTATCTCTGTACTGTTTATTGTACTCTTTGATTTGCTCGTTGTCCACAAAGGTAACGCTTATTTCAGCGCTGCCTTTAAAATCCTCGAGTCTGAGCACCGCGTTGCAGCAGCGGCGAATAAGCATTCTCAAGCCCGTTGGGATTTTTACCGCCTTTTGCTTATTCGTTATTATAACTCTTATCTTATCCAATTTACTTACCTCGCTTTACCTCTTCAAGTTTCTCGTACGCCTTTATTATGTCCTGTACCAAACGATGTCGCACTACGTCCCTTTCGCTGAAAGTAATGCTTGCAATGTCCTCTATCCCGCTTAAAATTCTTACGCTCTCCCTGAGTCCGGACTTTACCCCGCGCGGCAAATCTATCTGCGTAACGTCGCCGGTTATTACCATTTTCGAGTTAAATCCAAGCCTCGTGAGAAACATCTTCATCTGCTCGCCCGTCGTGTTTTGAGCCTCGTCAAGTATTATGAAGCTGTCGTCGAGAGTTCTGCCTCGCATATAGGCAAGCGGAGCTACCTCTATGTTGCCGCGCTCTACGTATTTTTGATAAGTCTCCGCTCCGAGCATATCAAAAAGTGCGTCATAAAGCGGGCGCAGATACGGATCGACCTTGCTTTGAAGATCGCCCGGCAGGAACCCGAGCTTTTCACCCGCTTCAACAGCCGGACGGGTGAGTATTATCCGGTTCACCTGCCTTGAACGAAAGGCTGTAACGGCAAGGGCGACGGCAAGATACGTCTTTCCTGTGCCGGCAGGGCCTATTCCGAAGGTTATAGTGTTTTCCTTGATAGCGTTGCAGTACTTTTTTTGACCTATGGTTTTCGGCTTTACCGGCTTTCCCTTTGAGGTTATGCACACGCAATCGCCGGCAAGCTGCTCGATTTTCTCCTCGCTGCCCTCGTTTATCAGCGACATACAATATCTCACGTTCTGCTCGCTGAGATTTTCACCTCGGTTGATGAGAGAAAGGAGGCTTTCTACAACCTTCGCCGCCTTCATCACGTTCTCCGGGTCGCCGGATATTTTTATATCCGAGCCTCTGTTCATAACATTGACCGCGTACTCGTTCTCAATGAGCCTGATATTTTCGTCAAAGCTCCCAAACAGCGCGACAGCGTGCTCCATTCTGTCAACATTTACTATTTGCTCCAGAACACTTCACCTTCAAAATATAGAAATAATTAATTATGAGATATACACAAGATAATCAGTGTACGCCCTAATTATCTGTTATTATACCACAGTTTTCAGTAAAAGTCATTATTTTTCAATTATTTTTTGCCTGAAAATGTAATTTTGTGAAAAATGCCGATTTGCATATTGATATTTCGGTTTATAATTTATATTTTTATTAAATCTTACAACAATATTGAATTTTTTTATTTACAATAACAGCCGCCCTGCCTTTGCAGAACGGCTCTGTAACCTTACTTTTGCGCGGCGCCAAAAACACGCGCTCCCGATGACCGCAGCTTTACCGACTTGCGCCGGTAAAGCTGCTACTTTAATGTTAGGTTCTTTAGGGGGAGCTGACGCTCCCCCTAAAACCCCTTTTTCGCTCAAAGAGTTATTTTTAGCTTCGCCCTCTGCGACGAAAATACTTCGCAGGCACAAAAGCCTAATTAAGCAAAACTTCTTGACCGATAAGGCAACGGCTTGTAAACAGCGCAAACAGTCAAATTTAAAACAAACTCTTTGTGAGAGGCAGAACATATAAGGAAGCCCCGCTCCCACTGTTTAGCTTCCGGCGCTTTCGTAAACGGACATTCCCTTATTCCAAAGGAGCACCCCGACGGTCATAAGAACTGCCGCCGCTATAACTGTGCCGCCGAGATTAAACAGCGGATTTTCCCCGGTGAGGAAATAGCTCGCGGGGTAAAAGGCGGTAAACGCAAACGGGATAATGTAGGTTATCACGTTCCTTATTACGTCGTTATATATCGTAGTAGGATATTTCGCAAAATCATTCACAAGATAAAAAACGTGGGTTATCTGACCGCTGCGCTTGGTCCAAAACGCAACGGCGGTCGTTATTATCTTTATGCCGGTGTATATGAGCGTCGCAAACGGCAGAATGAGCAAAAACAAAATCACGTTCAGAACGCTCCACTGTATCGACACACTGCCCACGGTGGACGCCATAAGAGCAACGCCCACTATAAGCTCTCCGAGCGCGTCGACCTGGAACCTCTCGACTATAACGGTAAAAAGCGGATTCAGCGGTCTGGTCAAATATTTGTCAAAATCTCCGCGCGATATATACGAATAACCGACGTTCCAAAGCTGGTCGAAAAACAGATGGTCTATCCCCTTGGGCAAAAGCGAGAAGCCGTAAATGAATATTATCTGCTCGTATGTCCAGCCCTTCAGAGCCGGTATATTGCTGAAAATCACCCAGAGAAAGATGAGGTTTATCGTCTGATAAACAATAAAGCCCAACATTCCGGTGAGGAAATCCACCTTATACTCCATCAGCTTTTTAAGGTCCTGAGCGATAAATATGCGATGCATTTTCAGCAGTCTTTTTATTCCTTTAAGCACGCCGCTCACCCCCCTTGCACGCATAGGCGCTTCATGGCGAGCCGCCATATCAGCTTGCTCAAAGCCCAAAACGCCAAAAGCCAAAACGCCTGCAAAAGCATAGATTTGAATATAGTCATACCGTCGTACATTCCCATATATATCATAACGGGAATATAACTGAGCGAGGCAAACGGCAAAAACGTCAGCACGCTCTGGAGCACCGGCGGCATAAACGCAAGCGGTATCCTTGAGCCGGACAAAAAGCTGATTATCGCGTCCTTGAGGACGTTAGAACCCCATAGGTTTTTCAGAAAAAACGCAGTAAAGCCGTAGCAGACGTTGAAGTAAAACGAAACGAGATACGCCAAAACCGTGCTGAGCAGAAACAGCAGGAAATACACGGGGTTGAACATAACGCTGCCGGTCACGCAGAACTTATAAGCCTCCACGCAGACGCACATCGGAACGAGAGCTATGATAACCTCGATGGTTCTCCCTCCCAGCTCCTGAAAAAGGAACGTCATATCAAACTTTACCGGTTTTATCATTCGCATGACTATTGAGCCGTCGCGTATCTCCTCGCCGAGGGCGATAGCGCCGTCGCTGTATGTAAGATAGCTCGTCACAAACGATATAAAGAGGTACACGGTCATATCCGTCATCGAAAAGCCCATAAAGGTCGAGCCGTCCGAGCTTTCAAAAACCGCGAGCCAGACAAAGTACATAACTATGCACATAAGCATTTCGCCTATCAGGTGAAACAGGAAATCCGAGCGATAGGCGAGCATCATCTGCACTCCCGCCCGCGAAAAGGGAAGATAGGTTCTGAAAAATCTACGCATCTATCCTCACCTCTTTTTTATACAGGCGGCGTATTATCTCCTCTATATCCGCGTCCTTGACGCTTATGTCGCTGACGCGCACGCGCGAAAGAGTGTAGGAGAGCATATCGCCGACAGGCACAAGCTCGCTGTTGAAGCGCACAGTGACATTCACGCCGTCGCTTATCAAAGCAAGGTCGTCCTCGCCGAGCTTAAAGCGTTTTCCGTACTCGAGCAGAGCTTTATCCTCCGCCCTTTGAAGCTCAAAATTCAGCTCTCTCATCTGCCCGTAATTTTGCTTAAGCTCGCCCACCGTGCCGTCGAAAACATTCTTGCCCTTGTCTATCATAACTATTCTGTCGGCGAGCAGCTCAATGTCGCTCAGGTCGTGCGTGGTGAGTATAACAGTCGTTTTTTCCTCCGCGTTTATCTGCGCTATCGCGCGCCTGATATTGTCCTTTACCACAACGTCAAGCCCGATAGTCGGCTCGTCGAGGAACAGCACCTTTGGGCTGTGCAAAAGCGACGCCGCTATATCCGCCCTCATTCTCTGTCCGAGCGACAGCGTGCGCACCGGACTTTTTATGAAGTCCTGCAAATCGAGCACCTCGTTTAAAAGCTCCATCTTCCGCTTATACGCGCTGTCCTCCACCTCGTAGATCTCTTTCAGAACGGCATACGTTTCCGTCAGCGGCAAATCCCACCAAAGCTGAGTGCGCTGTCCGAATACAACGCCTATCTCCCGAACATAGTTTTTCCTGTCCTTCTGCGGTATCTTGCCGTCTATCGAGCAGCTGCCCGAGGTTGGTGTAAGTATTCCCGTAAGCATCTTTATGACGGTCGATTTCCCCGCCCCGTTGGGACCTATAAAGCCGAGTATCTCCCCCTTCGGCACATGAAAGGAGATGCCGTCTACCGCCCTGATTTTTTCCGTTTTCGGATTAAACAGGGATTTAAAGCTGCCGAGCAGTCCCGGCTGCTTTATCGTCTTTTTAAACTCCTTTGTTATGTTGTCAACATAAATCAAAATTTCTCACCTTTCTTTCCGTTGCGGTCTTAGGCTTGCTTTTCTTCAAGCCGCAAGACCTCTGATTACTGCGGTCGGCTTAGCCGTGCTTTTATTCTATCCTTCGGAATTTCACGGCTCCATACATTTTGGCTTGCACACGGGCAAATATAGGTTGCCGAGTTTAAAATTCACATCTCGGTAAGCTCTCCGCATCGGAATTGCCGCGGTAAGACGATATTTGCCGAGCTGCCGTCGCCGCGTTTCAGGGACTGATTTTCCGACCGCAACGGTATCGGTCGGCTGCCGCAGCTTGAGGCTGAACTGTTTTGAGTACTTTTTTCGAGGCTGAACTTTTTATGAGTACTTTTTTGCGGCGGCAGGAGTATCCTCCTGCTGTTGGCGCGGCAAGAGCCGAGTCCTGACAAACATCGTATCAAGATAATAGCACAAAATAAGTTGTCCGGGCAACAGGTTTTTGGAAGATTTTTTAATATGTTTATTTTATTTCAAGCCTTTCAAGCCGCTCAGCGATGGCGCGCTTGCTGAACGCGTATTACCTTCATCTTAATTAAGATAAAAATAAATCCTGGCGCAAACAAAAACGCCCCCAAAAAAAGGAGCGTTTAATAAATCGTTTTTTGTTATACCTTTTCCGGCTCGGGATATTCGACGCCGAACGTCTCTGCGGTCACGCTCTTTATGATTTGAGGGTCGAGCGGCTTGTCGGAGAAATCCGTATCGCACTCGGCGATAGCGTTCACAACGTCCATTCCCTCTATCACCTTGCCGAATGCGGCGTACTGCCCGTCGAGGTGCGGGGCGTTTTTGTGCATAATAAAGAACTGCGAGCCGGCGCTGTCCGGCATCATAGACCTCGCCATCGAAAGCACGCCCTCGGTGTGCTTTAAATCGTTATTAAAGCCGTTTGATTTAAACTCTCCCTTTATGCCGTAGCCGGGACCTCCCGTGCCGTTTCCCTTGGGACAGCCGCCCTGAATCATAAAGCCGTATATAACGCGGTGAAAGGTCAGCCCGTTATAAAAGCCGCTGTTTACAAGGCTGAGAAAGTTGTTTACGGTATTCGGCGCAACATCGGGATAAAGCTCCGCTTTTATCGTTCCGCCGTTCTCCATTGTGAATGTAACTATCGGATTTTGTGCCATAATGTCATTCCTCTCCTTTTGACTATAAATAATTTTTAAGCACAGCGGCACAAAGTATAAATTGCGCCGTTATGTCAGGATAAACGCTTAATACGCCCTACTCTATGGACTTCAGCGACTCCACCATATCTATTTTTCGCATTTTAAAGTACATAAAGAAATTCACGATTATCGCAAATGCAAAGGTCAGCCCGACGGCGTAGAAAAAGCTCTGCGGCAATATGCTCCTGCCGAACATCACTATATCAACCTCTACCGTCTGTATTATGAACCCGTTTAAGAACACCCCGAGCACAAGCCCCAAAAGCGTGCCTATCACGGTAAGAATTATGTTCTCGCGGTAAATATATTCGCTGACCTCGCGGTTATAAAAGCCAAGCACCTTTATGGTCGCTATCTCACGCGCGCGCTCCGCTATGTTTATGTTCGTAAGGTTATAAAGCACCACAAAAGCCAGAGCGCCCGC
The DNA here is from genome assembly GCA_947588875.1 of uncultured Clostridia bacterium. GTDB lineage: Bacteria > Bacillota > Clostridia > Oscillospirales > Acutalibacteraceae > UBA7067. Next base: position 9,956 of record CANPZK010000002.1, on the reverse strand, counting down.
CGATATTATCATAACGAACACGACCATATTCAGAGTCGACATCATCTTTCTGAAATTGTCTATGCCGGAATCGGAATAATTCACGGTAACTATTTCATCGTCCTCCAGAAGCTCGCTTGCAAGCGCGTCCTTCTTCTCCTCTGAAGGGTAGTCGTAGCTTGTGTTTATCATATTATATTCCGCCGCGCTGCCGAATACGCTCTTATAGTAATTCGGAGTAACGTATATGTAGCTGTAAAGATAGTTTTCGCATATAGCCGATAGCTTAAGCTCCGCAACAGCGCCGTCGCTGTCCTCTATCTTAAAGCTGTCGCCTACTCTGAGCTTCATATTTCCGGCGAGCTTTTCGCTCATAACGCAGCCGCCGTCGTCAAGCTCTATATCCTCTCTCGGCACTCTCGAATGAAGATCGACGGTGCTGCGCAGCTCCTCGGGCTTTGACGGCACCACAAGGAAGGTATCCTTGTACTGCTTATCCGAGCCGTTGTCATATACCGTTATCTCGTCCTGATAGACCGGCATGGAGTTTTCTATATCGTAGCTCTTTTTAACCTTATCAATAAACTTTTCGGCTTCGCCGGCGGTCTTTTTCTGAGAGAATACTATGCTGAGATTATACTGATTTATGTCCCCGAACTGCTTGTCAACTATTCCGCCTATTGAATCCATAAGGCCGAACGCCGCCAAAATCAGCGCGGTGCAGCCCGCCACGCCGATAACGGTCATAAAGAATCTCGCCTTGTACCTGAATATATTCCTCGCGGTCACCTTTGAGGTAAAGCCCATTCTTTTCCAGATAAAGCCTATCCTCTCAAGCACATTTCTCTTTCCCGCCTTAGGCGCTTTGGGCCTCATCAGAGCCGCAGGGCGCTGTATAAGCTCCTGCCGACAGGTCACCCACGACACTATCGCCGTACAGAGTATGGCGACGATAAAGCCGCCGACGATTAAGTCCCAGGGAATTACAATGTCCATGGACTTTATGTAATACAGCATGGCATAGGCATCGAATATTATGCCCGGCAGCGTGAGGCAGCCTATAATACAGCCCGCAACGCAGCCCGTTAATCCCGCGGCGGTGGAGTAGAGAACGTATTTAAGGATTATGGAGCCGTTTGAGTAGCCCAGCGCCTTGAACGTGCCTATCTCCGTTCTTCTCTCCTCGACCATTCTCGTCATAGTCGTAACGCAGACGAGTATTGCCACGAGCAGGAAAAAGACAGGAAAGACCGTCGCAACGGCATCTACTCTGCCGGCGTTGTCCTCAAACTCCGAATAGCCGGGGTTGTCGTCTCTTGTGAACACATACGACTCCATGTCGTCAAACTGCTCAAGCTCCTTTTCTCCGTCGGCTATCTCCTGCTCCTTTTCCGAAAGCTCCTTGTCCGCCTTTTCCTTGTTTTTATTATATTCGCTCTCCGCGTCCTCTATCTGCTTTTTCATCTGCGCTATGAGCGCCGCGTTGCCGGAGGGGACGATTGCCTGCTCATACTGCTTTTTGAGCGCGTCTATCTGAGTCTTTGCCTCCGACAGCCGCTTGTCCGTATCCTTTTTCGCGCTTTCAAGCTCCTTTTTCCCGTCGCTCAGCTTCTTTCTCTCCGGCTCAAGCTCGTTTTTGTCAAAGACCTTCAGCCTTTCGTCGCAGGCGCTTTCGAGCTTGGGCGTGATTTTGTCGATCTCCTTCTGATATTCCTCCGCATACGGGTCGCCGCCCCGGTCGGAATAATCCGTCAGGAGAAAAAGCTCGGTGTATCTCTCGCTCGAAAAGTCCTGCGGGAGTATCATCATATAATACGAAATTGTGCCGTTGCCTATCGTCGTCTTTCCCTTTTGAAACGATATGTAAAGCGGCGATTTGACCTTGCCGACCACCGTAAACTCCGTCCGTTTGAGCGGAATATCCTCATTTTCGCCGCTCGTCCGCGATTTCACCGTCTTGTCAAAGCTTATCTTATCGCCTATCTCTATCGCAGAGGCATACGCGGCGTCCTCCACGACTATCTCGCCGGATTTGCGCGGAAGTCTGCCCTCGTTCAACAGGGGGACGTTTATTTTGTCGTCCTTATCAAGGCTATGCACACGAACGACGCTTTTTTTGCCGCCGTCGCTCATCACCGCGTCCGTGTAATATCCCGCCTGCGCCCGCGCTATTCCGTCGGTTTTTTCAAGCGCCGCCGCGTCGTCGTCGTCAAAGCCGACGGTGGAAACAAGGCGGAAGTCCATCATGCTTTGCTCGTGCGAGTAATTTTTCATGGTGTTCATCATCGACGGGCTTGCCGCCTTGACCCCGACAAAAAATCCCACGCCAAGACCTATTATGGCGAGAATGGATAAAAACCTCGCCTTTGTGTCCCATATCTCGCGAAATATATTTTTAAATATAGGGCCGTTCAAATTTATTCCTCCCTATCACCACTCTATGCTCTCGACCGAAACGGGATTTTCGTTTACCGTATTGCCCGTCACTCTGCCGCTCTTCATCTTTATTATTCTGTCAGCCATCGGCGTTATGGCGGAATTGTGCGTTATCAGCACCACCGTCATTCCGTCCTCGCGGCACTTGTCCTGCAAGAGCTTTAGTATCGTCTTGCCCGTGTTGTAATCGAGGGCTCCCGTCGGCTCGTCGCACAGCAAAAGCCTCGGCCGCTTTGCAAGCGCCCTCGCTATCGAAACTCTCTGCTGTTCTCCGCCGGAGAGCTGAGCCGGAAAGTTGTTTGTCCTATCCTCAAGCCCCACGCTTTTCAGCGCGTCCAAGGCGTCCATAGGCTCGCGGCATATCTGAGCCGCAAGCTCCACGTTTTCCTTTGCCGTAAGGTTTGGCACAAGGTTATAAAACTGGAAAACAAAGCCTATGTCAAACCGGCGGTAGGCTACAAGCTCCTTTCCCTTCAGCGTCGTTATCTCTCTGCCGTCCACCAGCACGTTTCCGCTCGTCGCGCGGTCCATTCCTCCGAGGATATTCAGAACCGTGGTCTTTCCCGCTCCGCTTGAGCCGACGACGACGGCGAACTCGCCCTCGTTTATTTCAAAGCTCACGCCGTCGAGAGCGTTTATCTCGACCTCGCCCATTTTATATATCTTTTTCACATTCTCAAATTTAACTATTTGCGGCATAGCTCTACCCCCACGATAATCAAATTTCGCTTTTTATTATATCATTTTACACTCCCCGAGTGATTGATTTTTTGTTAAGATTATTAAACTGTTATCAGGCTTTGAATTTGCTCCCCTGAATAACGCCCCTTTCTCTGAGCATTTTATTTATGGTATTCAGCACGAGCTTTTTATTCCCGCTCCATTTTGGCTCTATCAGCAGTCTTTTATCGCCGTCGCCGGTTATCCTGTGGACTGCCATATTCTCGGGCAGCAGCTCGATGCAGTCGCAGATTAATGAGGAATACTCCTCAAGAGTCAGAATATGAAACGGCGATTTTTCGTATTCCTCCGCCAAATCGGTGCCGCTCAGCACGTGCAAAAGCTGGAGCTTTATTCCGTCCGCTCCGCTCCCTGCGACATAGGAAACGCTTTCGAGCATATCCTCACGGCTTTCGTTCGGCAGTCCCAAAATCAGATGTACCACGACGTTTATCCCGACGGCTTTCAGCTTCTCCACCGCCTCGTCAAACACCTCAAGCTCATAACCCCGCCGAATGTATTCCGCCGTGCTTTTATGTATCGTCTGGAGTCCAAGCTCCACGAACACCGGCTTTATTTTGTTGAGCCTTTTCAGCAGCTCTATTTTATCGCTCTCAAGGCAGTCGGGTCTTGTCGCTATTGACAGCGCCGCTATGTCGTCCCTGACGATTGCGCTCATAAACAGTTTTTCGAGGTATTCCGTTTCCGCGTATGTGTTCGTGAACGGCTGGAAATAGGCTATAAATTTCTTCGCCCTCGTCTTGCCGGCGACAAGCGCCTTTGCCCGCTCTATCTGCTCGTCCGTCGTCAGCCCCGCTTCGGCGGCAAATTCGCCGGAGCCGCCCCTGCTGCAAAAGATGCAGCCGCGCGTATCAATTTTTCCGTCGCGGTTTGGGCAGGTCATTCCGCCGTTTAAGCTCAGCTTGTATATGGGCTCGCCAAAGCGCTCGCGCAAATATTTATTAAATGAATAATAGCTCATTAAAACGCCCCTTTGCCGACAGTTTCGCCGCCGCAAGCCGCCGCGCCGCGATTGACTTTAGGCGGGTATGGTGATAAAATTAAAAAAATAAGTGTTTCTTAAAATCTCGACACGGCATATTTTAATACTATTTTGAGCCTATTACAAGACCCCGCCGTGCCACAGGAGGAAGCAAAATGAGGGAAATTCCATTTTCGCCGCCCGATATTACGGACGAGGAGATAAACGAAGTTGTAAGGGTTTTGAGATCCGGCTGGATTACGACCGGCGCGGAGGTGCGCACGCTTGAAAAAATGGTGAGAGAATACTCCGGCGCGGACCGCGCGGTATGCTTTAATTCCTGCACCGCCGCGACGGAAATGGCTCTCAGAATGCTCGGCATAGGCGCGGGAGACGAGGTAATAACCACGGCGTACACCTACACTGCGACCGCAGCCGTCGTCTGTCACACTGGGGCGCGGCTTGTGCTTGCCGACGTCGCTCCAAACTCCTTCCTTATCGACTGCGACTCGCTTGATGGTCTTATAACCGAGCGCACTAAGGCGATAATTCCGGTAAACGTCGGCGGCAGAATCTGCGACCAGGAAAAAATACTCGATATAATAGAAAGCAAACGAGGTATTTTTAAGCCGAACCCCGAAAGCAGGCTTCAGGCCGCGATGGGCAGGATAGCGCTCGTCTGCGACTCGGCGCACGGGCTCGGCGCGACCCGCGGCGGAATGAGGAGCGGTCAGCTTGCGGACTTTACCGCCTTTTCGTTCCACGCCGTCAAAAATATGACTACCGCCGAGGGCGGCGCGATAACCTGGAAAAACATCGACGGCATAGACAACGACGAGCTTGAGCGGCTGTTTCGGACATATTCCCTGCACGGGCAGACAAAGGACGCTTTTTCAAAAATGAAGCTCGGCGCTTGGGAGTACGACATAATCGCGCCGGCGTACAAATGCAATATGCCGGACGTGCTTGCGGCTATCGGCGTAAAGCAGATGGAAAGGTACGACAAAATGCTTGAGCGCCGCCACGAGATAATAAGAATGTACAACGACGTTTTACTGCCTCTCGGTCTTGAGCCTATGGCACATTCGGGAGAGGATTTCCGCTCGAGCGGACACCTGTATCTCCTGCGTATTCCCGGTTATGACGTTGAGCGCCGCAACTCTCTAATAGAAAAGCTGGCTCAGAGAAAAATATCGACAAATGTACACTACAAGCCGCTGCCGCTGCTCACCGCATACAAGAACCTCGGCTTTGACATAAAGGATTTTCCAAACTCATACGCTCAGTATGAAAACGAGATAACCCTGCCTCTGCACACTCTGTTGTCCGACGAGGACGTTATGCGTGTTGCGAGGTCCGTAAAGGAGCTTATATGAGCGATGATGTAATAAAGATTACGTCCCCGACCGTTTCGGCGGGGACGTTGTTTTTTGCTGTGATGTTTTTAAGCGCGTTAGGCTGTCGCGATACTCGTTTTTAGCGATGTGCCTGAGGGGAGGATTCGGGCGGCGACCCGCAAATTTCCGCCTCCGGCGGAAATTTGCCAAAACGCGGCGGCGCAGGGCTTTGCTGCGCGGGGCAGGGGCTCTAATCGCCGCGTTTTGCGCGCGGCGTTCCGCCGCGCGGGTCGCCGCCCGAATCAAACCGCCGCATCAATGCGAGCCAAGAAAAAAAGGGCGACAGCCGCCCCTATTCATCAGCATTTTCCCCGTCCTCCTCCGCTATCGGCACAACAAAACGCTTGACCTCAACACAGTCAAATTTTCTCTTGAACCTCACCATAGCATAAGACGGTATCCCGCAGTCAGGACAGATTGCCCTTGCCTTAAAGCCTCTGTTCTTGCTCTTCCAACGGGATTTTATCTGCATTCTCTTTCCGCAGTGTTCGCAAACGGCGTAAAGCTCATTTTTATCCACATGAGGACTGTCAATATCGGTAAGATAATGATTTTTAAACGTCAACCGGCGGTAAAATTCGTCGTCCGCCTTCTTTAAAAGCTCTTTTTCCCTCTCCCTGTCATAAAGAGCTTCAAAGCACTTCGCCTCAAGCTCGCTGTCGGCAAGAGCGCGGTGCATCTCGCTTTCGTCATACTCTATATCGAGCATTTGCGCAACTGCTGTAAGCCCGAGCTGCTTCCCCGGGTTCGACCTTGAAAGCGCCCTCTGGCAAAAGTCCTGCAAATCTATGTAATATTTTAAAAAGTGCGGTCGGTTTTCGTGCAGGAAATATTCGCAGTTGCTCATCATGGTCAATATATCCGTCGTTCCCCAAGTGAGTATTATGCTGTCCCTTGCAAATTCGTTAAATTTTTTCAGCGCGTGCGTAAAGGTATGATGTGCGGATTCAAGCTCGTCATAGCTTATATGCGTAAGCTCCTGAACATATTTATTGAGCTTTTTGCCTATCTGCGGCGTTATAAGCATCGAATATCTGCCTATAACATTGAACGCAGAATCAAGTCTGACCGCGCCGATGTCAATGATCTCGTTTATATTTTTCTTCCTGCGGCGGCTGTAAGCGCCGTTCCACTCAAGATCCAGAACCACATAATCCATAAGCAAAAACCATCAGCCCTTAAACTGCTTTTTCATTCTCTGTTCCTTGTTGAGAATCGTCTTTCTCATTCTTATGCTGCTCGGAGTTACCTCGACAAGCTCGTCGTCCGCTATAAATTCAAGACACTGCTCAAGACTCAGCACTGTGTGCGGCGTGAGCTTGAGCGCGTCATCGGAACCGGACGCGCGCGTATTCGTTATGTGCTTTTTCTTGCACACGTTTACTACAAGATCCTCCGCCTTCGGACTCGCTCCGCATATCATGCCCTCGTAAACGGAAACGCCCGCGCCTATGAACAGTCTGCCCCTCTCCTGAGCGGCAAAAAGGCCGTATGTCGTAGTTTCGCCCGTTTCGTGGGCTATGAGAGAGCCCTGGTGGCGGCTTATTATTTCTCCCTTGAACGGCTCGTAACCGTCGAAAACATGGTTCATTATGCCGTTGCCGTTGGTGTCCGTCATAAACTCGCTGCGATAACCCATAAGGCCGCGGGCCGGTATCTTGAACTCGATATGCGTGATACCCGATTCCCTCGTTCCCATGTTCACAAGCTCCGCCTTTCTGGAGCCGAGTTTTTCCATAACGGAGCCGACGTATGTCTCAGGCACCTCGATTATCAAAAACTCAATAGGCTCGCAGAGAACACCGTCGATTTTTTTCATTATCACGTTGGGGCGGGACACCTGAAATTCATAATTCTCGCGCCTCATCGTTTCTATCAGGATCGACAGGTGAAGCTCTCCCCTGCCCGAGACCCTGAATGTATCCGCCGACTCGGTTTCCTCAACGCGCAGAGCCACATTTGTTTCGACCTCTTTAAAAAGGCGGTCGCGTATATTTCTTGAGGTGACATACTTGCCCTCTCTGCCGGCAAAGGGGCTGTTGTTTACCATAAACATCATAGACACTGTCGGCTCGTCGATCTTGACAAACGGAAGCGGTTCGATCTGCTCCGGCGAACAGGCTGTTTCTCCTATATTAAGATCCGCTATGCCCGAAACGCAGATTAAGTCGCCAAGCGACGCGCTGTCGCACTCGACTCTTTTTAATCCCTCGAACTGATAGAGCTTTGTTATCTTAACATTCTTTGTCGTTCCGTCGCGGCGGCAAAGGACGGCGCTCTGCCCCGTCTTTACGCTTCCTCGCTCGACCCTGCCTATACCTATTCTTCCTACATAATCGTCGTAGTCTATGTTCGAGAAGAGTATCTGCATCTCGCCGTCCGGGTCGCCCTGCGGCGCTGGAACCTCGTTGATTATCGCCTCGAACAGCGGCTTCATATCGGTTCCCGTTTCGTATGGGTCGTTCGACGCGAAGCCGTCCCTCGCGGAGGCGTATATAACGGGAAATTCAAGCTGATCGTCGTCGGCTCCAAGCTCGATAAAGAGGTCGAGAACCTCGTCCACGACCTCCTCCGGACGCGCGCCCGGACGGTCTATCTTATTCAGCACAACTATCGGCTTTTTGCCAAGGCCGAGAGCCTTTTTCAGCACGAATCTCGTCTGCGGCATACAGCCCTCGAACGCGTCCACTAAGAGCAATACTCCGTCTACCATCATAAGTATGCGCTCGACCTCGCCGCCGAAGTCGGCATGACCCGGGGTATCGACTATATTTATCTTTATTCCGTTATACATAACGGCTGTATTTTTTGAAAGTATCGTTATTCCTCTTTCGCGCTCAAGGTCGTTCGAGTCCATAACCCTTTCGGCTACCGCCTCGTTTTCGCGAAAGACTCCGCTCTGGCGCAAAAGCTGGTCCACAAGAGTGGTCTTGCCGTGGTCGACGTGCGCGATTATCGCAATATTTCTTAAATCTTTTCTTTCACCCATAAATTATCCCTCTGACAATGATTAACAAAAATTTTATATTCCGCCCTTTTACGGCTTTGCATATGCGGCGACCGATTGTTGGGGCGGCGGCCCCGACCTGCCGCAGGCAGGTCTTAAAAACGCGGCGCACCGCTTTATCTGCGGAGCCAAGCTCTCTGCCCGCGCCGCGTTTTTGCTTCCCCGCCGCGCGGGGAAGCGGCCGCCGCCCCGTATGAGCGACAGCTAATACCGCCGTGCAGACGTTCAAGCGATTTTTTATTATATCACATATTCAGCTGTTTGTCTATTTTGCAAGAAATTTTTTCAGATATTGCCCTGTGTACGACTCCTCGCACCTCGCGATCTGCTCGGGAGTGCCCTTTGCGACAACGGTTCCGCCGCCGTCGCCGCCCTCGGGACCTAAATCTATAATATAATCGGCAGTCTTTATCAAATCGAGGTTATGCTCGATAACTATCACCGTGTTGCCGCTGTCGACGAGCGTCTGCAAAACGTCTATGAGCTTGTGAACGTCGGCTATGTGCAGACCCGTCGTAGGCTCGTCGAGAATATAAATCGTTTTTCCCGTGGAGCGCTTTGAAAGCTCCGTCGCGAGCTTCACCCTCTGCGCCTCGCCGCCCGAGAGAGTTGTCGCCGGCTGTCCTATCTTTATATATCCAAGCCCTACGTCGCAAAGAGTTTGCAGCTTGCGCTGTATCTTTGGAATATCCGCGAAAAACGCAAGCCCCTCCTCCACCGTCATTTCAAGAACGTCGTATATCGACTTATCCTTATATTTCACCTCAAGTGTTTCCCTGTTGTACCTTTTGCCGCCGCACACCTCGCACGGAACGTAAACGTCCGGCAGGAAGTGCATCTCTATCTTTAATATGCCGTCGCCCTGGCAAGCCTCGCAGCGGCCGCCCTTGACGTTAAATGAAAATCTGCTCGCCGTAAAGCCGCGCATCTTTGATTCCTTTACCGACGCGAACAGCTCCCGTATATCGGTAAACACGCCCGTATATGTCGCGGGATTCGACCTCGGCGTTCTACCTATCGGGCTTTGGTTTATATCTATTACCTTGTCAAGATTTTCTATTCCCTCTATCGACTTGAATTTTCCCGCGCGCGACTTTGCGCCGTTGAGCTTTGCGGCAAGATATTTGTAAAGTATCTCGTTTACGAGCGACGACTTGCCCGAGCCAGAAACGCCGGTTACGCAGACAAACATTCCCAGCGGGATTTTTACGTTTATATTTTTAAGATTGTTCTGCGCCGCGCCCTTTATGCTGAGCTTTAGTCCGTTGCCCTTTCTGCGCTTTTCTGGTATCTCTATTCTTCTTTTGCCGCTAAGATATTGTCCGGTCACCGAACGCTTGCATTTTTTTATCTGTTCAACGTCGCCGCAGCACACGACCTCGCCTCCGTGTACTCCGGCTCCCGGTCCTATGTCAACTATATAATCCGCCGCGTA
>CANPZK010000001.1 GCA_947588875.1 uncultured Clostridia bacterium | reverse complement strand
GCCGTGAGCCGCCGTAAAATTCATCGCGTTTCTCTCAAATTCCTTGACAACCGAATTAAAGAAAAGTATAATAGAAAAAATTCTTCAGGAGGTAAGGCAATGTTTAGGCATATCGACCGCTTTAATAATGTACCGGTTATGCCGTCCGCAGTCCCTGCTCATTATTTGCAGAACAGCGGGCTTACATTGCTATACCCTTATTCAAGTAATTAGAGCGCAGCTCCGACATGATTAAGCTAAACGCAGTGCAAGCTATGAGCAAATCTTAGCCTGCGCTGCGTTTTTATATTTTTAATACTTTTTATAGGAGGTTTTAAAATGGAAACAAAAGAATATTTAACAAGCTATTACAACGAGTACGACGAAAATGCTCGTCTTACCTCACGGCACGGAATGGTGGAATATATCACTACCATGAAGTATGTAGATAGATATCTAAAGCCGGATATGCGAATTCTGGAGATCGGCACCGCAACCGGCCGATACAGTCACGCGTTGGCTCAGCGGGGCTATCGCGTTGACGCGGTTGAACTAATTGAACATAATATAGAAATTTTCAAACTGAACACTTTAGAGAACGAGCCCGTTACGATCACTCAGGGCGACGCCGTGGATCTGTCCGCCTTTGAGAGCGGCACTTATGACATTACCCTGCTGCTCGGTCCGATGTATCATCTCTTCACCGACGAGGAACAGCTAAAAGCCCTGTCGGAGGCGATACGAGTGACAAAGAAAGGCGGCACGGTCTTCGCGGCATATTGTATGGGTGACGCGAGCGTTTTGACATACGGCTTTGCCCGCGGGAAAATATACGACATTATCGAGAAATGTATGCTCAACACAGAAACATTCGATTCCTTTTCAAAGCCTTGGGATATATTTAAGCTATACAGGAAGGAGGATATTGATAAGCTCCGTTCGAGGTTCAACGTTACTCAGCTCCATTTTGTCGCCTCGGACGGCTATACGAACCATATGAGAGAAGTCATAGACCAAATGGACGATAGAATGTACGAGCTGTATATAAAGTATCATCTTGCCGTCTGCGAAAGGCAGGATATGACAGGCTGCTCTCATCACACGCTCGATATATTCAGGAAGGAATAGAGAATAAGGCTTGGTGAAATTTGTGGACAATTTAATCCCTGTGTGTTATTATGCTTTATAAGATTTATCGTTAAGATGGTGATTGAAATGAGGAATTTATTAAAAATCGCCTTATTGCAAATATCGCCTTGCAAAACCTTGCGGGAAAACCTTGAGAAGGGAATTATAAGCTGTAAAGCGGCAAAGGAGGAAGGGGCTGATATTGCTCTGTTTCCCGAAATGTGGAGCAACGGATATAATATTTATGACCGTCCTGTTGAGGAATGGCAGGCAGAGGCAATTTCAATCGACAGTGAATTTGTCCGCACATTTGGCTCGCTTGCAAGAGAGCTAAATATGGCTATCGGCATTACATTGCTCGAAAAGCACAACAACGCTCCGCGCAACACACTGGTTCTTTTTGATAGGTTTGGAAATCAAAAATTCACATATGCAAAGGTACACACATGCGATTTCAGCGTTGAGCGAAATTTAACCCCCGGAGATGATTTTTATGTTGCCGCGCTTGATACGGCTTGCGGCGAGGTTAAGGTCGGGGCTATGATTTGTTATGATAGGGAATTCCCGGAAAGCGCAAGGATTTTAATGCTTAAGGGCGCCGAGATAATTCTCGTTCCCAACGCCTGTCCCATGGAAATAAACCGTCTTTCACAGCTCCGCGCCAGGGCTTATGAGAATATGACTGCAATCGCAACCTGCAACTATCCTGAATCGGTACCGGACTGTAACGGTTGCTCAAGCGTATTTGACGGCGTAGCCTATTTGCCCGAGCTAAATCATTCACGCGACACCTGTATTTTTCAGGCAGACGAAAAGGAAGGAGTCTATATCGCTGAAATTGATTTAGAGCAGCTTCGCAATTACCGCGAAAAAGAAGTACACGGAAATTCGTACCGCCGCCCACAAAAATACGGTATTTTAACCTGCACAAATATTGACAAACCCTTTATTAGAAACTGAATTAATCCGGCTCGTCGGCGCGACTTTGCCTATTATTTTTATTTTTCGTGCGGCAAAATTCATCAAAACAGTATTTATTTTTTATGTGTTTTATGCTATAATTTTCCTGCGTGGATTTTTAAAACTGACAAAACTAAACAAAACAAAAGCCTGACAAAGTAAAAAGAAAGCGAGGAACAAAATGAACGAAAATAAACCCATCGTCTACATGACGACAAGCATCACACCGCAGGGTCTTACAGACGTTTTTAAAAAGCTCCGCCGCACGCTCGGCGGCAGGGTTGCAGTCAAGGTTTCCACCGGTGAGCCTCCGGCGAGCAATTATCTCCGTCCGGCGCTCATAAAGGAGCTTGTTCAGTCTGTAAACGGCACCATAGTCGAGTGCAACACCGCATACGGCGGCTCGCGCGCCGACACCGCTCACCACAAGCAGGTTGCAAAGGAACACGGCTTCACAGAAATAGCGGACGTTGACATTCAGGACGAAAACGGCTCGATATCCATTCCTGTGACCGGCGGAGAAATTCTTAAAGAAAATTTCGTCGGCAAGAGCTTCCCCGACTACGACTCGTACCTTATACTCTCGCACTTCAAGGGGCACGCAATGGGCGGCTTTGGCGGCGCGATAAAGAATATATCCATAGGTATCGCCTCGGGCATGGGCAAGGCATGGATACACAGCGGCGGCACGAGCAAAACCGACCCTTGGTGCGGCAAGCAAAACGAATTTCTAAAATCTATGGCTGAGGCGGGAAAGGCCGTTTCGGATTATCTGTCGCACGGCGAGAGAATGGCTTATGTAAACGTAATGAACAGGCTTTCGGTCGACTGCGACTGCGACGGTCACCCCGCAGAGCCTGAGATGCAGGACGTGGGCGTTCTCGCGTCGCTCGACCCCGTAGCTCTCGACCAGGCGTGCGTGGATCTCATATACGCTCAAAAGGACGGCGACGGAGCCGCGCTTGTTGAAAGGATAGAATCGAGAAACGGTCTGCTGACTTTGGAGCACGCTGAAAAAATCGGGCTCGGGAGCCGTTCGTACACGCTTGAGGTCATAGACTGACTACAATATAATAATATTAATCGGCGCGGCGGCTTAACCGCGCCGACAGCAAAATAAAAGAAAAGGAGAACTCACAATTATGTATGACACAAAAATTTCAAGAGCGGCAGAAAGGCCGCGCCTTTCGATAAAGGCTCAGACGCTTATGACTATTGCCGCAATCATCTCAGCCGTTGCCGTCCCGCAGCTTTTCCACGCCATGGGCGCGGTATCGGGACTCGGCACAGCCCTCGGAGAGGCGTTTCTCCCGATGCACCTGCCCATAATTCTGGTCGGCTTGCTCGCGGGGCCTTACGCCGGCGCAATTTCCGGTCTGCTCGGCCCTGTCGCGAGCTTCGCGCTTTCCGGTATGCCGTCATTAGCTATGCTCCCGTTTATGATGGTAGAGCTTTGCTCCTACGGCCTTATATCCGGTCTGCTCCGCAACGCCAATATTCCAACCGTCGCTAAGGTTCTAATCGTCCAGCTCGGCGGCAGACTCGTACGCGCCGCCGCCATACTCATCGCCGTATTCGGAATCGGCAGCCGCAGTATAGGGGTTGCGGCGATTTGGACGAGCACGCTAACGGGCATCTTCGGCATAGCGCTTCAGCTAACCTTGATACCGCTTACCGTTTACCGCCTTGAAAATTCAAGGAAACGCGATGAGTGATCTTTCAAGAGCCGCGTCGATGCTCTCCGACGGAGATTTCACCTGCGTTCTCTGCGACGGCGACACTGTATTGACGAGCGACGAGCGCGGGGTCAAGCCTCTGCTGTCTTGGCTGAAAAGCGGCGGCGATTTTTCGCGCTTCAGCGCGGCTGACAAGGTGGTCGGCAAGGCGGCGGCTTTTCTGTATGTGCTTCTCGGCGTTCGCTCGGTTTACGCCCATGTAATGAGCAGACCGGCTTACGCTGTTCTGTGCGAAAACGGCATTGGCGCTGAGTACAATGTTTTGGCTGACGCAATATTCAACCGCGACAGATCCGGCTTTTGCCCTATGGAAAGCGCTGTTTTGGGGATAGACTCTCCCGATTCCGCCCTTGACGCGATTGAGCGCAGGCTTGCCGAGATGGGCAAGGGCTGAGCCTTTCGCCCCACTCTCTTTTGCATTTAATGATTTTTACGAATATGACCGCCCTTGGGAGTCCCGTTATGGAATCTCTGGGCGGTTTTATTTTTTGCTTTTTTGTTTTCTGCTTTTTTCTTTGCCGTAATTCGGCTTTCCGGCTCTGCACCTGCAAGCCGCCGCGTCGGTCTGTTTTCCTTTGTGCGCTGCGGAATATGGGCGCGGGCGGCGACCGGCGCGGCGCAGCCGCGCGGAAAAACGCGGCCCGCGGGGATTTTTCCTTTGCTGCGGAACCGTACGCCGCGTTTTTCGGCCCCTTCCCGCCGGAGGCGGGAAGGGGCCGGTCGCCGCCCGCGCCCCTGTCGCTTGCTCGGCTTTGCTGCGGAGTATTACCTGCGGCGGCGCTGGACAAATATAAATCAGTGTCAGCTCATAAGTCTCCGGCATATTATAAAAATGAAGGAATTAAAAAATTCCCGAAATAAAATATCAAGGAGGTAATAAATTATGGCAACATTTCAAAATCAGGCTACTTTGTCATACAACGGTAAGGTCACTACGTCAAACATCACAACGGGAGAACTGCTGGACCCACTGACAGCGACCAAAACCGCCGTTATGGACAACTATACAGCCAACGACGACGTGACCTATATCATTTCGATACTGAACTCGGGAAGCGCAGCGCTCTCCGATATTACGCTTGCGGACAACCTCGGCTCGTATCAGTTCAACGCCACTAACCTCGTCCCGCTGACCTACGTCGCGGATTCTATCCACTATTATGTGAACGGAGTATTGCAGAGCGCGCCGACTGTCGAAAATCAAAATCCGCTGACCATAACGGGAATAAATATTCCTGCCGGCGGCAACGTGAGCATAGTATATGAGGCGAAGGCCAATCAATACGCGCCTCTCAGCGCCGGAAGCAGCATAACAAACACCGCGACAATTTCCGGCGCAGGCATACCGACGCCGATTACCGCGAGCGAGGTCATCAACGCCGAAAACGTGGCGGATCTGACTATAAGCAAATCCGTATCCCCGACGACAGTTGCGGACAACGGTCAGCTCACCTACACCTTTGTCATTCAGAACTCCGGAAACACTGCCGCGGGCGCCGACGTTGTTGTGACCGACACATTCACTCCCGCGCTTGACCCAATCAGCGTAACGCTCGACGGAACGGCGTGGGCGGCGAACACAAATTACACCTATGACGCGGCCACGGGACAGTTTGCAACTATCGCGGGACAGATAACCGTTCCTGCCGCGACGTACACCCAGGACGCAGTGAACGGCAATTGGATAGTCAATCCCGGCGTAACCGTTTTGTCTGTAACCGGAACAATTTAAGCTCTGTTTTTAATAATTCTCATAAGCGGACGTATAGTAAAAAATGAAGATTAAAGAACAAAATCGGCAAGGCTCCTGCGAGTCTTGCCGATTTTTGGTGGGAGTAATAGGGCTCGAACCTATGACCCTCTGCTTGTAGGGCAGATGCTCTCCCAGCTGAGCTATGCTCCCGAATACCGCTTGGTTTTGTTCCAACGGTTAAAATAATATCATATTATCCCGCGCTTGTCAAGCCCCTGCGCTCTCTTTTTGTTCTGCTTAATTATCTCCTCTATTCTCCGTCTATAAACCCGCAGTAATCTCTTATATGCAATATGCGTCGGGCGTTCTCTAAGCTCTCGATTGACGGCGAGGGAAGTCCCTCCAGCGGATATTTTATTCCGAGGTCGTCATACTTCATCTGCCCGAGGCTGTGATACGGCAGCACCTCGACTCTTTTTACATTTTTCAGCGTGCTTATAAATTTGTGCAGTCTGTTGAGCGAATAATCATCATCGTTTATACCCGGCACAAGGACGTGTCTTATCCACACCGGAAAGCCTATATCGGAAAGGTACCGCGCCATATCCAATATATTTTCGTTTCCGAAGCCCGTAAGCGCCTTATGGTCCGCGCTGTCGATATGCTTTATGTCAAGAAGAAAAAGCTCCGTATATTCAAGCAGCTCTTTGAATTTTGAAAAGAATGGCTCTGCCCTGCTAAATGGGTTCCCCGCCGTATCTATCGCGGTATTTACTCCGCGCTCCCGCGCTTTTTTGCACAGCTCGACAAGGAAGTCCATTTGAAGAAGCGGCTCGCCGCCGCTGACGGTTATGCCGCCCTTTTCTCCCCAGTAGCTTTTATAGCGCAACGCGGTTTTCAAAAGCTCGTCGGCGCTTATTTCCCTGCCTCCGTCACATCTCCATGTATCGGGATTATGGCAATATTTACAGCGCATTTTGCACCCCTGCATAAACACGACAAATCTAACTCCCGGCCCGTCGACCGAGCCGAAGCTTTCCGTTGAATTGATGAAGCCCTTTATCATATTTTACCTCTATAAGCATTTATATTTAGGTCAAGCTATTGCTGCCGCGTCCGCCCGCCGCGGCTTTGTGCGGGCGACAGGCTGCTCGGGCGGCGACCGGCAAATTTCCGCCCGGGGGGCGGAAATTTGCAAAAAACGCGGCGGCCCCGAATTTTGCCGTTCGACTGTCAACGCCTGCCCCCGCCGCGTTTTCCCCCGCGCGTCCGCGCGGGGTCGCCGCCCGAGCTCTATCCTCCCGCACAAGCTCGGAAAAACCGGCGCGGCAGCCCCCCCTGTCAGAGATTCCTCTCACAAGCGCCCTGCGCCTCAAAAAAGACCGCCGCAAATTTCACTTTGCGGCAGTCCTCTGCTCGTTTAACTATCAGATAACGCCGTGGCAGGTTCTCGCAATAACGTCCAACTGCTGCTCGCGCGTGAGATCTATAAACTTAACGGCATATCCTGAAACTCTAATCGTGAAGTTCTGATACTCCTCCTTTTCCGGATGCTCCATACAATCTATGAGCTTCTCCGTGCCGAATACGTTCACGTTCAAATGGTGCGCGCCCTGGTCGAAATATCCGTCCATTATCTGCACAAGATTTTCAACGCGCTCTCCGTCCGTGTGTCCGAGAGCGTCCGGGTTGATGGTCTGCGTGTTGGAAATTCCGTCAAGCGCGTATTCATACGGCAGCTTCGCAACGGAGTTCAGCGACGCCAAAAGCCCGTTCTTTTCCGCACCGTAGCTCGGATTTGCTCCGGGGGCAAGCGGCTCTCCCGCCTTTCTTCCGTCCGGAAGCGAGCCCGTCGCCTTGCCGTAGACCACGTTGGAGGTTATGGTCAATATAGACGTGGTGGCCTCCGAGCGGCGATAGGTGTGGTGCTTTTTTATCTTTGAAAGGAAGGTCTTGAGCAGCCACACGGCTATCGAGTCGGCTCTGTCGTCGTCGTTGCCGTAGCGCGGGAACTCGCCCTGAACGTCATAATCGACCACGATGCCGTCGTCGTCGCGTATCGCTCTGACCTTTGCGTACTTTATAGCCGAAATCGAATCTACAACATGAGAAAATCCCGCTATGCCTGTTGCGAACGTTCTTCTCACATTCGTATCTATAAGAGCCATCTCGGCGGCCTCGTAATAGTACTTGTCGTGCATATAGTGTATAAGATTGAGCGCGTTTACATAGATGTCGGCAAGCCAATCCATCATGGCGTCGTACTTTTCCATAACGTCGTCATAGTCGAGATACTCGCTCGTCACCGCCGCGTACTTCGGTCCGACCTGAGCCTTTGTTTTTTCATCGACTCCGCCGTTTATCGCATAAAGCAAACACTTGGCAAGATTTGCGCGAGCGCCGAAGAACTGCATTTCCTTGCCGGTCTGAGTCGCGGATACGCAGCAGCATATGGAGTAATCGTCGCCCCATATCGGGCGCATAACGTCGTCGTTTTCATACTGAACCGAGCTTGTCTTTATTGAGATAAGCGAGGCGTAGTTTTTAAAGTTTTTCGGGAGGCGTGAGGAATACAAAACCGTGAGGTTAGGCTCCGGAGCCGGCCCCATATTCTCAAGAGTATGCAGGAAACGGAAATCATTTTTCGTTACCATGGAGCGCCCGTCGTCGCCGAGTCCGGCCACTTCGAGCGTCGCCCAAACCGGATCGCCGGAGAAAAGCTCGTTATACGACGGTATTCTCGCGAACTTTACCATTCTGAACTTCATAACAAGGTGGTCGATAAGCTCCTGAGCCTCGCTCTCGGTGAGTGTGCCCTCTTCAAGATCGCGCTGAATATAAATATCGAGGAAGGTTGAAATTCTTCCTACGCTCATAGCCGCGCCGTTTTGGGTCTTAATTGCGGCAAGATAGCCGAAATACAGCCATTGAACGGCTTCACGCGCGTTATTTGCCGGCTGTGAAATATCATAGCCGTATATATTCGCCATTTTCTTCATTTCGGCAAGCGCGTTGTACTGCTCTGTTATTTCCTCTCTGAGCCTGATGACCTCGCCCTTCATGGAGCCGGAGCCGCAGGCGTTGAAGTCCTCCTTCTTTTTTTGCATGAGGTAGTCTATTCCGTAAAGGGCTACCCTGCGGTAATCCCCGACTATTCTGCCTCTGCCGTAGGTATCAGGAAGTCCCGTTATTATCTTGTTGTGGCGGGCTCTTTTTATTTCGGGGGTATATGCGTCAAAAACGCCCTGATTATGCGTCTTGTGATACTGCGTAAATATTTTATGAAGCTCGGGATTGGGCGTATAGCCGTGCGTTGTCAGCGCCTCCTCCGCCATCTTTATCCCGCCAAAGGGCATAAACGCGCGCTTTAACGGCTTGTCCGTCTGTAACCCGACTATTTTCTCGAGGGATTTATATTTCTCGTTTATATATCCCGGGCCGTGCGACGTGAGAGTTGAAACAATATCCGCGTCCATGTCGAGGACTCCGCCCTTAGCTCTTTCCTCCTTTTGGAGCTTTTGCAGCTCGTCCCAAAGTATCTCGGTCGCCTCGGTCGGGCCGGATAAAAAGGACTCGTCGCCGTCGTACATCGTGTAGTTATTCTGGATAAAATCTCTTGTATCAATTTCCTCCTGCCAACGTCTGCCCTTAAAGCCTCTCCACTGTACCTTCTCCTCCATAAAGAAATCCCTCCTATAAAAAATAACGATATAATAAGGTGTACTAAAACAATAATCAGTTGCAAAATTTTTATGCAAATTGCACAACTACATATTGTGTTGATTTTTAATAAATCATTTTTTTAACACCATATATGCGTATTTGGTTTTTTGTTGCATAGATAGTATATAACAACGCAAAGAAAAAATCAACATATATTTTGGCGAAAAGAGAAAAAGTGGTATATTTTCTTTCGCGGCGGCGTGCATATCTCTCGCACGCTTGTAAACGGCGCGCAGACGCGGGGCTATTTCAATTAAACAGCAAAGCAAAAACGCTTTAAAAAGACAAAGCGCGGCGAAAATCCCGCCGCGCTCTGTATTTTATTTTTCCTCGGAGCCGTCTGCGTCCTCGTCCTCGGACTCGGCTTCAACATAGGTTCCGTTCATAACCTGCTCAAAGGTTTCGCCGTCCATTTTTTCGTGCTTGAGAAGATATTTCGCCACCTCGTGGAGCTTGTCGATATGCTCGCTGATTATCTTCTCCGCCTTGTCATATCCGCTGTTCACGATAGAAAGCACCTCGTCGTCTATTATCGCCGCTGTGCGCTCTGAGAAATCTCTGCCGTGACCCATATCTCTGCCGAGGAACACCTCGGTTCCTCCGCTCGTATAGTTGATAGGGCCGAGCTTTTTGCTCATGCCGTATTTCGTAACCATCGCGCGGGCGGTTTTCGTCGCCTTTTCAATGTCGTTCGACGCGCCGGTGGAAATATCGTCGAGTATCAACGCCTCGGCGACCCTGCCTCCGAGACAAACTACTATATCCTCCTCCATCTCGCGCTTGGACTTATACGACTTATCCTCGCTCGGCAGCGGCATCGTATAGCCGCCCGCCATTCCTCGCGGAATTATCGAGATCTGATGCACGGGGTCCTGAGTGTCGCAAACGTGGAAGGTTATCGCGTGGCCCGCCTCGTGGTATGCGGTCAGGAGCTTTTCCTTATCGCTCATCACCTTTGACTTCTTCTCCGCGCCGACAACTACCTTTATGGTTGCCTCCTCGATCTCCTCCATAGTTATCGCCTTTTTGCTCTTGCGTGCGGCAAGCAGAGCCGCCTCGTTCAGGAGATTTTCAAGATCCGCTCCGGTAAAGCCGGCTGTGGATTTTGCTATGACCGACAGCTTAACGTCCGGCGCGAGCGGCTTCTTTCTCGAATGTACCTTTAGGATAGCCTCTCTGCCCTTAACGTCGGGATAGCCGACAACTACCTGCCTGTCGAATCTGCCCGGGCGCATAAGAGCGGGGTCGAGAATATCAGGACGGTTCGTCGCGGCGATTATTATGATGCCCTCGTTTATGCCGAAGCCGTCCATCTCAACAAGGAGCTGGTTCAGCGTCTGCTCTCTCTCGTCGTGTCCGCCGCCGAGCCCTGTTCCTCTCTGCCTGCCGACCGCGTCTATTTCGTCGATAAATATTATGCACGGCGAGTTCTTTTTCGCCTGCTCAAACAAATCTCTGACTCTCGACGCGCCGACTCCGACAAACATCTCAACAAAGTCGGAGCCTGACATTGAGAAGAACGGAACGCCCGCTTCTCCGGCAACGGCTCTCGCAAGCAGCGTCTTACCTGTTCCCGGAGGGCCGACGAGCAGCACGCCCTTGGGTATCTTTGCGCCCAGCTCGTTGAATTTTTTCGGCTCCTTCAAAAACTCGACTATCTCCTCAAGCTCTTCCTTTTCCTCGTCTGCGCCCGCAACGTCCTCAAAGGTGGTCTTGTGCTTTTCATCGCTCATATTTCTGATTTTAGTCTTGCCGAAGCTCGACGTTTTTCCCATATCGCCCACGCCGCCGCCGGACATTCGGCGCATAATATAAATATAGAAAATCACTATCAGAACTATGAGTATTATATTCGGCAGCAGTCCGACGAGCCATGAATTATCGCTCGATTTCTTGTAGTCATATACAATCGGCTTGTCCTTGTTCTCCGAGTTGTAATTGTTTACATAATCCTTTATATCCTCATAAATAAGGGTCGCGCTCGGCGCGGTATATTCGAGCTTTATCCCCTTGTCCTTTGTCGCCGGCTTTGGCACGGGAGGTGATTTCTGCGGGTCGTCCGGCTTAAATTCAGCGCCCGGGCGAAGCTGTATCTCCATCTCTCCGCTGCCTAGGTCAAGCGTGTATTCCTCAACCTTGTCGTCGGCAAAAAGGGAAATTATGTCTGAATACTTGTACGCATACTTGGGCTGCATCTGAAAAATAAACACAATGGCAAATATTACGGCTATGCATACCGCGATAGCGAGAATAATATTTTTTGTATTTTTCTTATTGTCCATCCTTACACCTCTTTATTTTCATAAACCTGCGGCTTCAATACGCCAACATACGGAAGGCTCCTGTATCTCTCCGCGTAGTCGAGTCCGTAGCCCACCACGAAAAGGTCCGGCACTTCCTCGCCTATATATTTAACGTCAACATCGACCTCGCGCCTTGACGGCTTGCTGAGCAGGGTGCATACGCTGACGCTTTTTGCATTTCTCTCCTCAAGATGATCTATTACGCTGCGCAGAGTGCGTCCGCTGTCTATAATGTCCTCGACAATGAGTATATCATATTCATCTATCGGATACGGAATATCCCTTTTTATTTCGACTCTGCCGCTTGAAACGGCGCCCGAGCCGTAGCTTGACGCCTGTATAAATTCAAGCTCGCACGGAACGCTGATTCTCCTTAGAAGATCCGCCGTGAATATCAGGCTGCCCTTGATGACGCAGACCACAAGAAGTCTTTTACCCTCGTAATCCCTTGATATTCTCTCTCCGAGCGACTTATTTATTTCGCTCAGCCGCTTTTCGTCTATCAGCACTCTTTCAATATCGCTGTTCATCGTCACGCCCCTTTGAGCTTCAGCTTATCTTTATAACAAGCACTCTGTCGGTTTTTGAGCTTACAGCCGCCTGCCGCGACGCTCCGAAGCGCTCGAGCCAGAGCACGCCGTTTCCGTTTGCAATCAGCAAAAGTCCGTCGCGCTGCTCACGCGGTATTTTCTCGTCTATCAAAAATTTTTTGACAGACTTTGTAAAGCCGCGCTTATACGGTGAGAAGCTGTCCCCGCTCCTGCGCGCTCTTATAACCGTATCAGCGTTTATTATATCATAGTCGAGAGAGTATTTAAATAACAAATTGTTAAATTTTAAACGCTTATCAAATTCTTTTTTTGGAATTACGGTAAATTCCGCCCTTCTGCCGTTAAGTTTCACCTCGTCCGCGCCCAATATGCGGCGGGACTCGCTCGGACTCGCCGCAGTTTTGCGATAAAGCCTGAACAAGCCGCTGTTCGCGTCCGCGAAAAGGTCGCCGCTGACATTTACCCTGCCGCCGCTTTTTATCGCCTCGCATATTGATTTTACCGCGGTATTGTCGAGCCTTATACCCGCGCAATCAAACGCCGCGCGCATCACCGCTCTTGACAAAATCGGAGCGGGCAGCTCGCTGAGCATTGACGTGAGATAACCGTTATCTCTCCTTGCGCCGTCAAGCGCCCTTGCCGCTAGTGAGGAGAGATACTCCTCGTCCTGTCTTAAAAGCTCCGCCGCGTTTGTCACCGCGCTCTCGAGGGAGGGGTTTATATCGCGCAGCACGGGTATTACTTTATGCCTTATCCTGTTTCTGCTGTACTCGTCCTCAAGGTTTGTGCTGTCCGTTACATAAGCTACGCCGTTTTCGCGGCAGTATTGCTCTATTTCGCACCGCGCGGCGGTTATCAGCGGTCTTATTATATACCCGCGCTTGGGCGGTATGCCGCACAGCCCCTTTAATCCGCTGCCCCGCGCGAGGTTGTATATCACGGTCTCCGCGTTGTCGTCCGCGTTGTGGGCTGTCGCGACGAGCGCGCCGTATTTTTCGCTCAGGCTCTTAAAATAGTCGTACCTCACGTTCCGCGCCGTTTCCTCTATCCCCGTGCCGCGCTTACGCGCAAGCGCCGGAACGTCCTCGCACAGCAGACAGAACGGTATATTTCGCCTGTCGCAGAACTCCTTTACAAAAAGCTCGTCGCGCTTTGCCTCGCTCCCCCTGATATTGTGGTTCACATGGGCTGCATATATTTTATTTATGCCGAGCTTATTTTTTTCGCCGTAAAGAAAATGAAGCAGGCACATTGAATCTGCTCCACCTGA
The DNA here is from genome assembly GCA_947588875.1 of uncultured Clostridia bacterium. Lineage (GTDB taxonomy): Bacteria > Bacillota > Clostridia > Oscillospirales > Acutalibacteraceae > UBA7067. The sequence goes on along the minus strand of CANPZK010000001.1, from coordinate 46,324 downwards.
AACGGCGACAACGATATTATCGCTGCCGCCAAGCATATCGTATTTTTTTATCGTTTCGATTATCTTATTCCTCACGATGCACCTCCGGAGATGTGAAGCGCATAAATTCGCCCTGCCAATGCAGCCTTATGCTGCCCGTTTCTCCGTGTCTGTTTTTTGCGACAAGGCACTCGCCGCTGTTTTTATCGGTATCCGAGTCCTCTCCGCCGTCCTTGTCGTAATATCCCTCTCTGTACAAAAACAAAACTATGTCCGCGTCCTGCTCTATCGAGCCGGAATCTCTGAGGTCGGAAAGCTGCGGCCTGTGGTCGGCTCTTTTTTCGCTTTCACGCGAGAGCTGCGACAGCGTGATTACCGGAACGTTAAGCTCCTTCGCCATTATTTTCAGGTTCCTTGTTATCTCGGAGATCTCCTGCACACGGTTGTCCGTGCGGCGCGCTCCGCTCATAAGCTGAAGGTAATCTATCACGACGAGATCCACGTTTTTGAGCCTTCTCAGCTTCGCCTTTATAGCCGGAACCGTAAGCCCCGGCGTGTCGTCAAGATACATTTCAGCCGCGCCCAAAACGTCGGACGCGGGAATGAGCCGCTCCCACTCGTCCTGCGAGAGCTTGCCGGTTCTCAGCGTTGTTCCGCTGATGAGCGCTTCCGACGACAGCAGTCTTGACGCGAGCTGCTCCCGCGACATTTCCAGCGAGAAAAAGACCACCCTCTTTTTGCCCTTTACGGCGGCGTTCTTTGCTATATTCAGCGCAAAGCTCGTCTTTCCCATACCGGGGCGCGCCGCAAGGAGGATAAGGTCGGTTCTGTTTAAGCCGGTTATCGTTCTGTCGAGGTCGCCTATTCCCGTCGATATGGGCTTTGCCTGCTCGCTCTCCGGAGAGTTGAGCATATCGAGCCTGTCCATCGTTTCAAGAATGACCGCGCTCAGCCGTTTAAGCCCCTTGATTTCGTTTTTATTCCTTATGTCGTATATCTTCTGCTCCGCGCTGTCGAGGACTCTTTCGGAGCTGAATTCCCCCGAGGACGCTTCGTCCTGTATCTCGCGCGAGGCGAGAATGAGCGAGCGCATCTCAAACTTTTCCTTGATTATCTCGGCGTAAGCCTGAACGTTTGACACAGAGGGAACGATATTTGCAAGCTGAAGAAGATAGGACTTTGCCGAAGCCTCGTCAAAGCCGCTCCCCGTCTTTATCGAATTGAGAACGGTAACAAAATCCGAGCGCCTGCCTGAGGCAAAATTGTCAAGCATTACGCCGTATATCGTTCTGTGGTTTTCAATGTAAAAATAATCCGGCTCCGGTAAAATCTCCGCTATGGTGTCCATACAGCTATTGTCGATCAGCACGCTGCCGAGGACAGACTGCTCCGCCTCGGTGCTGTACGGCATTGAAAAGCTGTCTACACCGCCTGTATAATCCGGCATTTTGTTTCTCCTTAATTACTCCTCGGCGACCTGCACTCTGAGCTTTGCCGTTATCCCCTGATACAGCTTAACGTCGCAGTTATAGGTGCCGTAGGATTTTATTTCGGTTTCAAGCGTTATCTTCCTCTTGTCAACGTCTATTCCGAGCTGCTTTTTGATTTCGCCGCTTATCTCCTTCGACGTGACGGAGCCGAAGAGCTTGTTGTTCTTCCCCGCCTTTGCACTTATCTTTATTATACCCTTCTCCAAGACTGCCTTTGCCGAGTTTGCGTTCGCCGTGTCCGTTTCAATTTTGAACTTCCGCGAGTTTTCCGCGTTTTTAAGCTCGTTCATTGCCTGGGCGTTAGCCTCTTTCGCGAGCTTTCTCGGCAAAAGAAAATTTCTTGCGTATCCGTCGGAAACATTCACAAGCTCCCCTTTTTTTCCGCTGCCCTTTACGTCCTGCAAAAGCACTACCTTCATTTTACTTCCTCCCTTGGTATCTTTATGTCCATCTTGCTTATTATATCGACAAGTCTTTCTCTGACCTCGCTCATTTTGCTGTCCTTGATCTGTGCGCCCGCCATGGTCATATGGCCTCCGCCGCCGAGCTGCTCCATAACGAGCTGCACGTTTAAATCTCCGAGCGAACGCGCCGAGATATTGATTTTATCCTCGTTTTTGAAAAGCACAAACGACGCTACAACGTCGTGCAGGCTCAAAAGCTCGTCTGCCGCCTGCGCGGCTGTCACGCGCATATCCCCGCCGAGGTCGTCGGCGCAGGCTATCGCGCAGCTATTGTAGACCTCCGCCTGAGAAACTATCTGATATTTCGTCTTATATGAATCTATCGAATTTGAGAAAAGTCGCTTGACCTCGACCGTATCCGCTCCGCACTGGCGCAGATACGCCGCCGCCTCAAAGGTGCGCACACCCGTTTTCAACACAAAGTTCTTTGTATCGAGCATTATCCCCGCGAGCAGCGCCTCCGCCTCGAGCCTTGTCAGGACGTTTTCGCCCATATACTGTATCAGCTCCGCCGCCATTTCCGACGCGGACGATGCGAACGGCTCGTGGAAAAACACGAGGCAGTTATCTATATGATTTACCATCATTCTGTGATGGTCTATCACGACCACGGACTTGCACCTCTTATAAAGCTCCACGCTTTCAAGAAAGGTCGGCGAATGTGTATCGACTATTATCAGCAGCGTCTTGTCGTTTACGGTGAGCAGAGCCTCCTCCGGCTCCATAAACATATGGGCGCCGCCCGACTGCTTAAAGCTCTCTATTATCGGCGTAGCTACCGACATACTCTGGTCGACAACAACGTGGGCGGGCTTGTTCTGCGACTTTGTCACCGCGCTCCACAGACCTATCGCCGCGCCGATGCAGTCGAGGTCTGAGTTGACGTGACCCATAATGAGGACGTTATCGCTCGCCTTTATATGGTCTATAAGCGTGCCGGCGATGACCCTCGCCCTCACCTTGTCGAGCTTTGCGTATCCGCTGGAGCCGCCGCCGAAAAAGCGGAATGATTCGCCCGTCTTTACAGCCGCCTGGTCGCCGCCGCGCCCGAGCGCCATTTCAAGAGCCTTTCGCGCCTTTATCTCGTTTTCGCGGTAGCCCTGTCCACCTCGTCCTACTCCTATTGATACCGTCGCGACCTTTCCGCCGCTGAAGCTCAGCGACTTGACCTCGTCGAGAATCGAAAATTTATCCGCCAAAAGGTCGCGGAAATTTCTCTCCTCCATTATCACGAGATACCTGCTTCCCGACACCTTTTTATACATGGCGTGGTTCTTCGTCGCCCATTTCTGCAGCGTGTTTTCAACTATAACGACCGCGTGCGCAAGCTGCTCGTCGTCATAATCGCGCTCAAATTCCTCCCTGTTGTCAAACGTCAGCATAGCGACGACCGGTCGGGTGTCGGCGTATTCTGTCGCGATTCTTTTGTATTTCGTGTCGTCTATAAAATATAAAACCGCGCCGTCTGTCACCTCGTTGGCAAAGACGGTATATTTTTTTTCGCCGTAGGAAACATTTGTAGATTCGTAGGTGAGCAGTTTGTTTATCTCGACTCCCGAGGTATACTGCGTTACAAAATCGCCCGCGGCCTCTCTGCCGCCGCATATGTTGTGCTTGAATAGCTTGTTGTACCAGACTACGTCTCCCTTTTTCCCCGCCACGAGAACGGGCATCGGGAATTTTTCAAGGTACGTCACGTTTACGCCCTTTACGCCCTTCGCGCTGTTTTTGACGACGGACCTTATATAGCTGTTGTAATATCTCATCGTCAGGGCTACGACCGCTATCGACGCCGCAGCTATCGCCATTTCAATGGCGAATATGTATATATTCCATCGGTAGGAGAATATCGCCATAGCTAATATGGCGGCGGAAAATATCAAAAAAAACGGGGTCAGCGTCCAGAGTCTTTTTTTCTTCATTTTCCATACTCTCCTTTCAATAGTTTTTTTCACTCGCTTTTAACGGCTTAAATCAAAGTCACACGTCCATAATAATGGGAAGTATCATAGGCGTGCGCCTTGTTTTGCTGTAAATAAGGTGCGACACCTCGTCCTTGATTTTATTCTTTATCGTGTTCCATTCGTGGACATTGTCAAAGGCGCAGTCCTCTAAAACGTCCATGGCGGCTCGCTTTATCTCCTCAATAAGCATTTCGGATTCGCGGACATATACGAATCCCCTTGACACGATATCCGGTCCGGAGATTATATGTCCGTCATAGGAATCGAGCGACGCGACAACTATTATAAGTCCGTCCTGACCGAGATGCTTTCTGTCGCGCAGCACGATGCTGCCGACGTCTCCCACTCCGAGCCCGTCTACGAACACCTTGCCCGCCTTCACCGACTCAAGCTGCTTGATATAGCTCTCGTTTACCTCTATTACGTTGCCTATATCGCCTATAAACACATTTTTATGATCCATTCCCATCTGATATGCAAGCTCGGCGTGCTTTCTCAAATGCTTTTGCTCGCCGTGGACGGGAATGAAATATTTCGGCTTTGTTATGCCCTGTATCAGCTTCAGCTCCTCCTGACAGGCGTGGCCCGAAACGTGAACCTCGTACATGGACTCGTATATCACCTTACAGCCGAGCTTTAAAAGCTCGTCGACTACCGCGCCGACCGTCTTTTCGTTGCCGGGAATTGGGTTGGCCGAGATTATTATAAAATCTCCGGGACCTACCTCGACCTTTCTGTGGTCGGAATACGCCATTCTGTAAAGCGCCGACATAGGCTCGCCCTGGCTTCCTGTCGTTACCAGAACTATTTTGCCCGCCGGATATTTGTTGAGCAGATCTATATCTATTATTACTCCGTCGGGAACGTCGAGGTATCCAAGCTCCATTGCGACAGTCATATAGTTTATCATGCTTCTGCCGGAGAACGCGACCTTTCTGCCGTATTTCTGGGCGCAGTTGATTATCTGCTGTACCCTGTTGATGTTCGAGGCGAAGGTCGCTATTATTATCCTCTGATCCTCCGCGTCCTTGAACAGATTGTCAAACGACGCGCCTACCCTGCGCTCCGTCATCGTGTAGCCGGGGCGCTCCGCGTTTGTGGAGTCCGCGAGCAGAGCGAGCACGCCCTCGCTGCCGAGCTCCGCAAAGCGGCTTATATCTATCATTTCTCCCGCCGTCGGCGTGCAGTCGATTTTAAAGTCGCCCGTGTGTACTATGGTTCCCGCCGGCGAATGTATCGCAACTCCGACCGCGTCAGGTATCGAGTGATTCACCCTTATCATTTCGACCGTCATACAGCCAAACTGCACCGACTGACCTGCCTTCATTTCGTTTAGCCGGGTCTTGTAGAGAAGATTGTGCTCCTTGAGCTTGTTCTCGACAAGCCCTATCGTCAGCGCCGTGCCGTATATGGGAAGATTTACCTTTTTAAGCAAAAACGGCAGTCCTCCTATGTGGTCCTCGTGACCGTGGGTGATAACTATTCCCTTTATCTTGTCTATATTTTCCTCAACGTAAGAAAAATCCGGCAGAACAAGGTCTACTCCGAGCATCTCGCCGTCGGGAAACGCCATTCCGCAGTCAAGAATAAACATATCGCCGCAGCACTCGAACACGGTTATATTCTTGCCTATCTCGTTCAGTCCGCCGAGGAACGCTATCCTTATCGACGGCTTTGTCACCTGCTGCTTTGCAGGCTGCTTTTTTCTCGTGGTCTTTCTTCCGTTTGAATACGTCTTTCGCGTTTTCGTCTGCGTCTTGCCGCCCTGCTTTGACGGGGCGCTTTGATTTGAATTGTTTGATACGCTCTCGCTTATCTCCCTAAGACGTTCGCTGCTTTTCTTCTTTTCCGTCGCCGCCTTCGGCGCGGCGCCGCTCCTTACTTTTTGATAATAGCCTTTCTTTGCGGGCTTTGCCGAGCCGCCCTCCGACAGCGACTCGTCCGCCGCCTTATTGCTGCCTTTGAATTCAGATATCACAAATAAACCTCCGTACAAAAAATTTTATGTATTGTATCTGTCTCAGAAATTGAAAAAATAAATTATATTATCCTCGGCGGAGCGAATTTGTGTTGCAAACGGTGCCCCATACACAAGCCGCCGACGGCATAAAATTTAAAATATTAAATTGACCCGAACACATACTTTGGGTTTATTCTATTACTTTTGGGCGAATATGTCAAGGCGAAGTCGCCGCCTTACGGCGCGCGGAAACCGCGCATTTACGCCCTGATTACTATTTTTTTACATTATCAAAAAAATATTATGAGCAATTTATTACAAATAGTATTTTGATTACTATTTGTAAATTAAAAAGTTTGCTTATCGGATTTGTAGGTGTTGTTTATTTTTCCATTATATGCTATAATAGCTTCAATATCGGATTTTGGGGGAATTTTGTTGAAGGACGTTTTTATCTTCACCGACGGCGCTTGTTCGGGCAATCCCGGTCCGGGAGGCTGGGGCGCGATACTTAAATATAAATCCTCGGAAAAGGAAATATCCGGCGGCGAACGGGAAACAACTAACAACAGAATGGAGCTTACCGCTGTAATTGAGGCGCTAAAGCTCTTAAAGGAAAGGTGCAACGTCACCTTATACAGCGATTCACAGTATGTCTGCAACGGACTCAAGCTCGGCTGGGCCAAAAAATGGCGGCAGAACGGCTGGATGAGGAATAAAAAAGAACCCGCCCTGAACCCGGAGCTTTGGCAGGAGCTTCTGGAGCTATGCGATTATCACAACGTTGAGGTAGTCTGGGTAAAGGGTCACGCCGGTCATCCCGAGAACGAGCGATGCGACAGGCTGGCTGTCGCTCAATCCGATAAATACAAATAACCGGAAAGGATGTAATATATAGTGAACGGCAAAAGGATTTACGCCGACAACGCGGCGACGACCAAGCTCGCGCCCGCCGTTTTGGAGGCTATGACGCCTTATCTAACCGAGGTTTACGGCAACCCGTCGAGCCTTTATTCCGTCGGCGCTGAGGCAAAAAAGGCTATTGAGCTTGCGAGAGAGGATATTGCCGAGGTATTCGGAGCGGCTCCGAGTGAGATATTCTTTACGAGCGGCGGCAGCGAGGCGGACAACTGGGCGATAAAGGGCATTGCCGAGGTGATGGAAAAAAAGGGCAAGAAGCACATTATTTCGAGCAAATTCGAACATCACGCCGTGCTTCACACGCTTGACGCACTTGAAAAGAAGGGCTTTGAGATAACTCTGCTCGACGTACACGAAAACGGTATAGTCAGACCGGAGGAGCTTGAAGCCGCGATAAGAGAGGACACCGCTCTTGTCACTATAATGTACGCCAACAACGAGATAGGCACGATACAGCCCATAAGCGAGATAGGCGCGATATGCAAAAAGCATAACGTGATATTCCACACCGACGCTGTTCAGGCTGTCGGAAACGTGCCGATAAACGTGAAGGAGCAGAACATAGATTTAATGTCGCTCACCGCGCACAAGTTCCACGGCCCCAAGGGCTGCGGCGCTCTGTATGTAAGGCGCGGACTGCGCCCCGAGATACTTATTAACGGCGGCGCTCAGGAGAGAGGCAGACGCGCCGGCACAGAAAACGTGCCGGGAATAATCGGTCTTGCCGCCGCTTTAAAGCTGGCGGTATCCACAATGGAGGAGAGAAGCAAAAGGCTGACCGAGCTTCGCGATTATCTCATTGACGAGCTGCTCAAAATCGAGCGCTCGCGCTTAAACGGCGACAGGGTACAGCGTCTGCCCGGAAACATAAATATGTGCTTTGAGGGCATCGAGGGCGAATCTCTGCTTTTGAGGCTCGACCTCAATGGAGTATGCGCGTCCTCCGGCTCCGCCTGCACCTCCGGCTCTCTCGACCCGAGCCATGTGCTTCTCTCGATAGGACTTCCGCACGAAATAGCCCACGGTTCGCTCAGGCTATCGTTCAGCGACGAAACGACGCGGGAGGACGTTGAATATATCGCCGAGTGTATTCCTCCGATAATAAAGACCCTGCGCGATATGTCGCCTCTTTGGGAACGTATAAAGGAAAACGAAAAGAAAGGAAATGAATAATTATGGCATACAGTGAAAAGGTTATGGATCATTTTGCCAATCCGAGAAACGTCGGAGAGATTGAAAACGCGGACGGTATCGGCGAGGTTGGCAACTCCAAATGCGGAGATATTATGAAGATGTATATAAAGGTTGACAACGGAATCATTTCCGACGTTAAGTTCAAGACCTTCGGCTGCGGCGCCGCTATTGCGACAAGCTCAATGGCGACTGAGCTTATCAAGGGCAAGTCCATTGAGGACGCTTTAAAGCTGACGAACAAGGCCGTTATGGAGGCTTTAGACGGGCTTCCGCCGGTGAAGGTACATTGCAGCGTGCTTGCAGAGCAGGCGATAAAGGCCGCTCTGTCGGATTATTACAAGAGGCTCGGCGTGGACCCGGAGCCGATAGTCGGCAAGATTGAGGAATGCGACCACGAGGAAGGCTGCTCGTGCGAGCTGTGATATTTTATTAAGATATTGGATAGGATAATTTAACGCAGAATTTATACTGCCGCGCGCTCCCGTTTTTTCTTTGTGCGTGCGGCAGAGGATTCGGGCGGCGACCGGCGCCCCCGCGCCGCAGGCGCGAGGGTGCGGAAAAACGCGGCGGCGGCAGGTCTTTTGACAGGGGCACGGCTCCACGCCCGCCGCGTTTTTCGGCAAATTCCCGCCGGAGGCGGGAATTTGCGGGTCGCCGCCCGAAATATATAACGCCCGCACAATCCTGCCGAGACATAAAAGCGCGGCAATCTGAACCCAGACTGCCGCACCCCGGACGGACAAAATCCGCCGTTATTAAAAAACATATTAGGAGGCTCAGCCTCCCGCCTTAACGGCATTGTCGCGCTCCGCCTTTGAAAAAACGCAGCCGCAGTAATACTGTCTATATAGATTATATTCCCGCGAAAGCTCGGTCGAGCGCTTAAAGCCGTTCCTCTTTTTAAAATCCGAGGCAAGATACCCAACGCCGTATTCCCCGGAAAACCTTTCCCCTATCGAGTTTATCAGAGCGGCGTTTTTGAGCGGACTTATCGTGAGCGTGGTCGCGAAATAATCATACCCGCCCGCCTTTGCCGTTTCAGCGGTTTTTGAAAGCCGCAGCTCAAAGCATTTTTCGCAGCGTTTGCCGCCCTCGCGTTCATTTTCAAGCCCCCTTACCTTATCGTAAAACTCATCGGGGGCAAAGCCGCAATCAACGTATGACAGAGTATGCTTAGCCTTAAATTCGCGGATAAAGCGCTTTTGCTCGCCGCTGCGGAGAGCATACTCCTCGTCGGGATAAAGATTCGGATTGTAATAAAAAACGGTTATCTCAAAATAATCGGACAAATACTCTATAACATAGCTGCTGCAAGGAGCGCAGCAGCTATGGAGCAAAAGCCTCGGTACAATGCCGAGGCTTTTATTTTTTTCAATTATTTCGTCCATCAGCTTTTGAAAGTTGACTTTATTTCCTCCCATTTAGTATCACCTGCACAAGCTCTTCCGCCGTATTAACAAATACCTCCGCACCCTCAGCTCTCAATTCGCTCTCTTTTCTGAAGCCCCAGAGCACACCGCAAAAGTCCACCCCGCAATTTCTTGCCGTTATAACGTCAACGCCGCTGTCCCCTATGTAAATGCAGTCGTCTTTGTCCGCTCCAATCTCGGCAAGCTGAGCGAGCAGGGACGCGGGGTCGGGCTTTGGAGCATAAGCCGCCTTTTTGCCCCACGACAGGTCGAACTCAATCCTCGGGAAAAGCGTGGTCAGCATTTTGTCCACAAACTCATCGGGCTTGTTTGACAGCACGGTGAGCTTTACACCGCGCGCCTTAAGCTCAGCAAGCGCCTCGGGCAAGCCCGGATACGGTCTTGTCTTGTCAAGGCAGTGGAGAGCATATAGCTCGTCGTATTCCTTTGTCACCGCGTCCAAAAGCTCCGCGTTTTCAGCAGCAGCACCCATGGCGCGCTCTATGAGCTTTGCCCTGCCGTTGCCCACAAAATATTTATACGACTCATAAGAATGAGTGGGCAGGCCGTGATGCTCAAGCGCCTTGTTGACGCTGTCGCCAAGGTCGCAGAGCGAATTTACAAGGGTTCCGTCCAAGTCAAAGGCCGCGCATTTATACATAGCTTTTTTCTCCTTTTTTTAATTAAAATCTGTTGAAGCGTTCGTCATAATGCTCCTCCGGAAGAGCCTTTTTATCCTGCGGCTGCTCGGCGTTATCCTCCCGCTCGGCGCGCCTTGCAAGCTCCTCCGCCTGACGTTTCTCGATTTTTTTCGTCTTTTTCATAAAATACAGTATGAGCAGAGCGGTAATTAAAACCATGGCTCCCGATATTGCGCAGTAAACCGCAACTCCCTGAGGATAGGGCATTGTCGCGGTGTATTTCACAGTCGTTTCTCCGCCCTCAAGCTCAAGCACATAGCCCTTTGATTTGTCAATGTCAAGCCCGGAGCTGTCGCCGGAGCCGTCCGATGAGGTTCCGGAAAATCCCGACACGCTCTCGCTGCCCTTTGAGTAAAGAGTGTAAATCATCGGCACGGTCTTGTTTTTACCCGTGAGCATATATGAGATATTTATTTGGTCCGTAAGCGAAATATCCGTGACGACGCTCATATTATCCGTATTTTGCGCATAGGTCATCATATTTCCTCCGCCGAACACCGAGTTTATCTCGGCGGAAATCTGTTTTGCCGTACCGCGCGAGGTTATACGGCAGATAACTCCGTCGTCCGACTTGGTTCTCTCTACGCTCACACCCTTCTTTGAGAGAAAGTCGTAGGCATAATCTCTGCCCTCTTCGCCGTTTGCCGCGCTGTAAACGAAATCAAAGCTGCGGACGTAATTATCGTTGTCGTAGCTTTCAAGCGTTACATTCAGTCCCTTTATCTCGTACTGCATACCGTCGGGAATCCTTATGTCATAGACGGTGTCGTTGGACTTCAGAGAGTATATTCCGTCTATCCATTCGCCCTCCTTTGCCCATACTCCGTCGCTGAGAAGCACGCCCTCGCCGTGAGTAGTTTTGAGTGGGAGCGAGTATTTGTAGCTAAATTCCACCTTTGATTTATCCTTTGGGACGAACGATAATGTATTGATATTTTCCTCAAATACGAGCTGCTCCGCAAGCGGCGTACTGCTGTTGTTCTGGTCGCCGTAATACAGCGAGACAGCGTCGCAGTCGAGGAATATTGCCGTGGCGTTTTGCAGCTCCGCAAGGCTCAGCCCGTTATAGAGTATCTGATATTCCTGATTATTTCCCTGCTGCGACCAGCCGCTGTATGCCGCGCTCGGCAGCGTGCGGCTCTCCATGAGCTTTACAAGCTCGTTTCCCATTTCGTCGTAGGTGCCCTGCGGCACCGAAAGCGTAAGCCTTCTGTCGTAGCTGTCGAGCTTGTTATTTACCGTTTCAATGTAAACTCCCGTCACCGCCTTGCCGACGACGGAATTTACCTCCGTCTGTTCCGCGCCGCTGCTCTGTATATCCCCGTTCATATTTACTATATTGGATATACAGTTCAAATTGATTTTTAAATCGTTGAAGCCCTTTTCCTCGGCTCCTCGCTTTATCCACTGAAACAGCTCGTCGGTCCTGAAATCCTCCGTGAAGTGCCAGCCCTTTGCGAGCGCGCTGTTCGGCTTTACAAGCCACGCCTGTATCTGCTTCTCTGTTATTTTCGATACTTTTGATATATAATCCGCTCTCGAGTCGAAGTTGAGCGTGAATATATATTTGAGATTGCCGTTGTCCTCAAGCTCCTCGCGCTGAAGCACGTTCGGGCAATATTCGTTTATGACCTCGTCGAGCTTTGCCTTTACCTCCGCGTTGTTTAAAAGCTCGCCGCCCGTATTCATCGTCAGCGTTCTTGTCCCGCTGAATCTCGCGTTTATTTTTATCATGCTCTCATAATCAAACTCTTTTTCGCCGCAGCCCGTAAGCGTCAGGGCTGTAAGAGCAATCAGTAGCGCAAAAAGAACGGACGTTATTTTCTTTTTCATAATACCACCTCAAATCCTCAGATTCCCTTTTCCTGCGCAAGCAATACCGCCCGCGCGGGCGACGCCTCAAGCGAGGTCAATTTCAGCGGAAACGCGCACAGAACATAATCGCCGTCCGGCGCGCGGCTCAAATCAAGCCCCTCGAGTATCAATATATTATTCAGGAACAGCTCCCTGTGTATGTCGAAATCGTCCTCCGGCATAGCGAGGGAGAGTCCGTCCGTGCCGATAAGCTCCACTCCGTAATCGCTCATTACAAAGACGGCGCTCGGCGTGAGGAACGCCTCGCCCTCTCCTCTGAGAAGCACCTTTTTACGGCAATGCGGAAGTATCTGCTCCATATCCTCTCCGGTTATCAGCCCATTTATTGTCACAACGGTACACGCCCCGTAAAAGCGCGACAGCGGAAGGTCGCCGATTTTATCTCCGTCGTCGAGATAATGGAACGGCGCGTCTATATGCGTTCCGGTATGGGTACACATATCTATTCGGGAGAGATTGTACTCTCCTCCGTATTCGATTTTTGAAAGCCATTCCGCCTTTGGCTCGGGGTCGCCGCCGTAAATCTCGGATTTGAACACATCGCGGGAAATATCATAAAGCAGCATTTTTATCCCTCATTTCCGCATATTTGGTCAAAGCTGAAAACGTATAATAAGATATTATAGCACATTTGGATATGTTTTGCGACATTTATCGCATAAAATGCAGAATTTTTTATTTAATCGCCGCTGTCAAATTCAAGAATGCCCGCTATTATACCTATCAGAGCGACCGCGCATGACGCGATGGCGAAGCCGACCCTGACGCTCTCGTTTGCGTACAGATACGTTGTGAGTGAGATTATCAGCAGTATGACGGCTATTATAACGCAGGCGGCAACGGCGTACTTTTTTATGGTTTTCATATATTTTTCCTCCACATAGAGCGGTATTGTCGATTCGCGGTTTTGACATAGGGCTATGGTCGCGGCGGCGACTGTTCCCCGCGAAGCGGGGAACGCAAGCGCGGCATATCATTGCGCGGAGGCGCAATGATATGTGCTGCGCTTGGCCGAGCTGTCGAAGACAGCTCGGGTCGCCGCCGCATATAAGCAGTCAGCCGAAGCTCCTGTTTAAGCCGTCAGGCTCTTCCCCTTAACGCATTGCATATGGCTGCAAAATCGCTCAGAGCAAGCTGCTCGGCTCTGTAATTTTCCGGTATCCCGCTTTTTTTGAGTATTCCGCTTATCTCCGATTTATCAATTTGAAGCCCCGCGCTCAGCGAGTTTGCCAAGGTTTTGCGCCGCTGCGCAAACGCCGATTGTATCACCCTGAACAACAGGGCTTCATCGCAGACCTCTACCGGCGGCGTTTTGTTTATCGTCAGCTTTATTACCGCCGAATCCACCTTTGGCGCGGGCATAAAGCTGCCGGACGATACGGTAAAAAGCATTTGCGCGCTCGCGTAATAGCTTATGGCGACCGTTATCGAGGACGACTGACGGGTGGCAGGCTTTGCGCATATTCTCTGAGCCGCCTCCTTCTGCACCATAACGGTTATAGAATCAATGTTCAGTTTTGATTCGAGCAGGTGCATTATAACCGGCGAGGTTATATAATACGGCAGATTAGCGCAGACGCACACGGGCATATCGCCAAATTCGTCCCTGATAAGCTCGTTGAAATCGACCTTTAGAGCGTCGTCGTTTATAATTTTAACATTGTTAAACTCGGAAAGCGTTTCTTCAAGAACGGGCAGAAGCCGCTTATCAAGCTCCACCGCTACGACCTTAGACGAAAGCCGAGCGAGCTCGCAGGTGAGGACTCCTATTCCGGGGCCTATCTCTATCACTCCCACGCCCTCTCCCACTCCGCATTCCGCAGCCATTCGCGGACACACCGAGGGGTTGATGAGAAAATTCTGCCCGAGCGACTTTGAAAACGTGAAGCCATGCCGCGAAAGTATTGACTTGATATTTGATATGTTGGATAGCTTTTCCATTTTTGTCCCCTTACATAATTCTTAATCCCTTTGGGTATTTATTTTTAAGTCTGCCGTTTGACGCTTTGCCAAAGCCCGTGCTAACGCCGTCGACGGCGACGAGGATATATCCCGACAGAGCTTCGCTTACCTCCGTTTCCTCGCCGTGCAGGAACGCTTTTATGGCTTCGCCTCCGCTTGGCAGGTCTATATAATTGTTCACATAAGCCGGCTCAAGCGACATAAACAGGCTGTGGTGCGGCTCTATGCGGTTTTTCCTTATCTCGGCAAACGCGACTCCCGCTCTGAGAATATTAATTCCTTTAATATCGGGCAGTCCGTCGGGGAGAATGAGTATTTTATCACCGAAAACGGAATAATTAAATTCGGGCTTATAATTTAAAATTTCCGCCTCAAGCCCTTCTATAAGACTCTTATAGTCCTCTGCGGCGTTTTTATTTTTCTGCGGTGCATAATCATAGCCGGACGCGGAAAGCGGATTTTCGCTGAGCCGCCTGAATTTAACGGCATAATGTCCCTCTCCCCCGTCCATGGGAAATATCCTTATTCCGCCGCATGAAGTTTTTCTGCCGAAGCTAACATCGCTCTCGGCTATCGAAAAATCGGGGTGCTTCAGCAAAAATTCCTCGGTGACCTCCTCGTTTTCCTCGTGCGAGAACGTGCAGGTGGAATAGACAAGCTCGCCGCCCTGCCTTAGCGCCTTTACCGCGCAGTCGAGTATTTCAAGCTGTCTTGCTTTGCACAGCATAACATTTTCTCTGCTCCACTCGCTTACGGCGGCACTGTCCTTGCGGAACATTCCCTCGCCGGAGCACGGAGCGTCCACGAGTATTTTGTCGAAAAATCCGCCGAGCTTACCGCACAGCCTTTGCGGCGTTTCGCTCGACACCACGGCGTTCCTCACGCCGCAGCGCTCGAAATTTGAAAGCAGCGTATTCGCCCTCGATTTTATTATCTCGTTGCTCCACAAAAGCCCCGTACCGTTCAGCGCGGCGGCGATCTGCGTCGATTTTCCTCCGGGCGCCGCGCACAAATCGAGCACTCTGTCGTTCTCCTGCGCGCCGAGCAGGGTTACGGCGCTCATAGCGGACGGCTCTTGAACGTAAAACGCTCCGGCGTGATGCAGTGGGACGCTGCCTATTCCGCTATAATCGGGAGCGAGGTAATAGCCCTCTTTTGAAAACGGATTGCTCTTTATATTTTCGCCGAAAAATTTTTCAATTTTTTCCTTTGTGCATTTCAGCGTATTCACTCTTATGCCTTTATAGGGCGCTTTGTCGTATTCGGAAAAGAGCTTATCGGCGTCTTTTCCGAGGAGCTTTTTCATATCGTCTTTAAAATCCTGCGGCAAATTTATATTCATATTATCTCCATAGAATAAATAATAATCGCTGAGTCAATAATAATAGCAGTCGGGAGGTGACTACTAATGAGCAAGAACAACAATAATAATAACAATAACAATTTCCAGAACAACAATCAAAACAATAATCAGAACAGCAATCAGAACAACAGCCAGAACAAGAACCAGAGCAACGGCCAGAACAAGAAAAGCAACAGCTTTAACAACAATAATCAGAACAACAATCAGAGCTTCTGATTTATTCTCTGATTTATCGGGTATTCGGAGCGCTTGTCCGGATACCCGATTTTTTGCGGGGTCGGCTGTCGCGCGTGCTTTGCCCTGCTGTATTGTGCGGACGGATAGCTTTGGGCGGCGACCGGCGCGGCGCAGCCGCGCGGAAAAACGCGGTGGTCAAAGGATTTTCCTCTGTTTTGGGCAGTTGTGCCGCCGCGTTTTTTGCTCCCCCGCGCCCGCAGGGGCGCGGGGGAGCGGTCGCCGCCCGAATCCCGCCTCACGCACAGCCTTAAAACGGGAGCGCGCGACAGTATTCGCGGGCTATCCGTACATATAATTAATAACCAAGCTCCTCCTTGACAATAATAACCTTGATTCTGTTTTTGTGTCTTTGCTTTGCGGACACAACATAATTACAGCAAATCCGAGCATCTGAGCCGCAGCCGTCGCACATCGACGCGCCGCTCTTTTTCAGCGAAACGCACTCGCCGGTCTTGCTGCACGGCGTGTCGCAGCCGAGCCTCATGGTGTTTGGCGGAGCCGCCGTGGTCTTGACCCTTGTCACCGCCTCGTCTATATTCCTGACCAGCTTGTTGATTCCGACGAACACCAGAACCGACTTCGGGCCGTAAAGGATAGCCGACACACGGTTGGAGTTGCCGTCCACATTGTAAAGCTCGCCGCTTTCGGTAACGGCGTTAGCGCTCGTTAAAAATACGTCGGCGCTGTACGTCTTGCGATAAACCTCCTCTATATCCTCGCGCGTCATGCCCGGCTTGCCCCTGTCGAGGTAGTCATACTCCCCGCTCGACAAAAGCTCCGTTATCCCAAGCTGCTTCAAAGTGACCGAGCCGCCGTGGGTCACGGTATCTCCCGCCTTGACCAGCCTTTTAAAAAGCTCGCGAGCTTCCTCCGCGTTTTCGCAGCAGTACGCCTCCATATTATTTTTTGTTAAGCCGTCCATAGTCCTTTTGATTCTAAGGTCTATCACGCTTGCAAGATTGCCGTCCATTTCTATCACTCCGTTTTTTAATTTGATTTTGCTTTATGCAAATTTCCTTATAAAAACAGTATATCATATACAGTGAAAATTTTAAAGAGAATTTGCCGATATATGAGCCAAATCCGCCAAAAGCCGAAATAATATGCCCCTGTTTTCATTTTAATGGGAATTTTTACGCTCAAAATATTGAACAAATTACTAAATAATGCTATAATGACTTAATAATGCGATAATCTGCGTTAGAGGAAAAATATTACCCGAAAGGAACGTCATATTATGATAAGAGAAAACGAATACCGCACCCACCTTTGCGGCGATCTGAGAGAAAGCGATATAGGCAAAACCGTAAGGGCTTCCGGCTGGGTCGAAACAATACGCGACCACGGCGGCGTTATGTTTATCGACGTCCGCGACCAGTACGGCGTAGTTCAGGTCGTAGTGCATGACGACGAGCTTTTAAAGGACGTCAACAAGGAATGTACCGTCACCGTGAGCGGCAAGGTCGTTAAGCGCGACGAGGACACGATAAATCCGAAAATAGCGACCGGCACCGTGGAGATAGCCGCAGACGAGCTTAAGGTCATTGGCAAATGCAAAAACAGCCTGCCCTTTGAGGTGCTCAACTCTACCGATACCAAGGAGGACGTAAGGCTTAAATACCGTTTCCTCGATTTAAGGAACCCGAAGGTTCACAATAATATTTTGTTCCGATCTCAGGTCATATCGTTCCTCAGAGCAAAGATGACCGAGCTGGGCTTCAGCGAAATAAACACGCCTATCCTCTCGGCAAGCTCGCCCGAGGGCGCACGCGATTACCTTATCCCAAGCAGAAAGCACAAGGGAAAATTCTACGCGCTGCCGCAGGCTCCGCAGATATTCAAGCAGCTTTTGATGGTTTCGGGCTTTGATAAATATTTCCAGATAGCCCCGTGCTTCCGCGACGAGGACGCAAGAGCCGACCGCTCTCCCGGTGAGTTTTATCAGCTGGACTTTGAAATGGCGTTCGCGACTCAGGAGGACGTATTCGACGTTGCCGAGCAGGTGCTTTACGAAACATTCACCAAATTCAGCGACAAGCAGGTTTCAAAACCGCCGTTTAAAAGGATACCGTACAAGGAAGCCATGATAACCTACGGCACGGATAAGCCGGATTTGAGAAATCCGCTCGTCATAAAGGATATAAGCGATATGTTTGAGGAGACCGACTTCAAGCCGTTCCTTAAAAAAACAGTCCGCTCGATAAATGTTCCCGACGCGGCAAAGCAGTCAAAGACCTGGTTTAAAAAGATGGAGGAGTTTGCGCTCTCCATCGGAATGAAGGGTCTCGGTTATGTAAAGGTCAGGGAGGATATGACGTTCGACGGGCCTATCGACAAGTTCCTCAAGGAGGGCGACCGCGAAAAGCTCATCGAGATAAACGCGTCAAAGGCGGGAGATGTGATTTACTTCATCGCCGACTCCGCAGAGGAGGCTCCAAAGCTCGCCGGTCAGATAAGGACGGAGGTCGCCTCAAGGCTCGGCATTATAGACGAGAGCCGCTTTGAGCTTTGCTTCATCGTCGATTTCCCGATGTTCGAGCACGACGAGGACACCGGCGCGGTGATATTCACACACAACCCGTTCTCAATGCCTCAGGGCGGTATGGACGCGCTTGAAAATATGGATCCCTGCGACATTCTCGCCTACCAGTACGACATTGTATGCAACGGTGTAGAGCTGTCGTCCGGCGCGGTCAGGAACCACGACCTCGATATTATGATAAAGGCGTTTGAGATAGCCGGTTATACCGAGGACGATCTTAAAACGAAGTTCCAATCGCTGTATAACGCGTTCCAGTACGGCGCGCCGCCACACGCGGGAATGGCTCCGGGCGTTGACAGAATGTTGATGCTATTGTGCGGAGAGGAAAATATCCGCGAGGTAATAGCCTTCCCGATGAACAGCAACGCGCAGGACGTACTTCTCGGAGCGCCCAACGAGGTATCGGAGCAGCAGCTCAGAGAGGTTCACATTAAGCTGAGATAAAATAACGAGGTGAAACAATGGTAACGCATGAAGATATACTGCAAATAGCAAGGCTTGCAAAGCTCTCTGTTCCCGAGGAGGAGCTTGACGCTTTGACAAAGGATATGGGAGAAATAATCGAGTTTGCGAACACGATAAACAACGCTTCCGACGACGGAGAGGAGTTTGACAACATAAACAATCTCTCCAACGTATTGAGAGCCGACGAGGTAGTTCCGTCCTTGAAATCGGAGGAAATACTCAAAAACGCGGGCGACAGCGAAAACGACCATTTTCTTGTAAAGAAGAGAGTGCTCTGAGGAAATTTAAAGGCTGAAAGGACTGATTGCTGATGAACACGAACGAAGGCAGGATAAGCAAAATAAGCTCCATGCTGAAAAACAAGGAAGCGTCCTGCACGGAGATAACAAAAAAATATCTTTCCGAAATAGATAAGCTGAACGGCGAACTGAACGCCTATGTAAACGTAACGCCCGAAACGGCTCTTGAGGCCGCCGCAGCCGTAGATAAAAAAATCGCGCGCGGCGAGGAGCTTTTACCGCTTGAGGGAATACCGATGACCTTAAAGGACAACATCTCCACAAAGGGCATAGAAACCACCTGCTGTTCAAAAATATTAAAGGGCTACAAGCCGATATACAACGCGACGGTATGGGAGGCTCTTAAGGCTCAGGGCGCGGTGCTTTTAGGAAAAACGAATATGGACGAATTTGCAATGGGCTCGTCGTGTGAAACGTCGTGCTTCGGCGGCGCGAAAAACCCGCACAACACAAACCATGTGGCAGGCGGCAGTTCTGGCGGCGTTGCCTCCGCGGTAGGCGGCAATATCGCGGCTTACGGCTTAGGCTCGGACACGGGCGGCTCTATACGCCAGCCGGCGAGCTTCTGCGGCATTGTAGGTCTAAAGCCTACATACGGCGCGGTATCCCGCTACGGACTTATCGCCTACGCGTCGAGCCTTGACCAGATAGGGCCTATAACGACAAGCGTTGAGGACGCGGCGATAGTTTTCGACGCAATATCCGACTACGACCCCATGGACTCAACGTCGCAGGGGAAAAAGCAGTCGGCGGCGGAGTCCTTGAAAAATCCGATAAAGGGAATGAAAATAGGAATCGCGAGAGAATATCTCGAGGGCATAAAGGACGACGTTAAGGACGCGGTTTTAAACGCCGCAAAGGTCTATGAGGAGCTTGGCGCCGAAATAGTTTACTTCGACCTTCCGGCTCTCAAATACGCTCTTCCCGTTTACTATATAATCGCCTGCGCCGAGGCCTCGTCAAACCTCGGAAGATACGACGGCATACGCTACGGCTACAAAACGCCAAAGTATAACGATGTAAACGATATGATATGCAAAACGCGCAGCGAGGGCTTCGGCAAGGAGGTTCAGCGCAGAATACTCCTCGGCACCTATGTTCTCAGCGCCGGCTATTACGACGCATACTACAAGAAGGCCCAAAATCTTAGGGGTTCCATAGTAAAATCGTTCAGGGGCGCGTTTGAGCAATGCGACGTAATTCTTGCTCCGACTGTTCCTATGACGGCTTTCGAGTGCGGCAAGGCGGTGAGCGACCCGATAGAAACCTATCTTACCGACATCTGCACGGTTCCGATAAATATAGCCGGTCTGCCCGCCGTATCCGTTCCCTGCGGCTTCAACTCAAAGGGTATGCCCATAGGAATGCAGCTTATAGGGAACACCTTCTGCGAACACACGATATTAAACGCCGCGTGGCAGTATGAGCAGAGCGTCGGCGCGGATATATTCAAATCTGCCGAAATGGGGGTAAAGCTATGAAATACGAAATGGTAGCCGGTCTTGAAACTCACGTTGAGCTTGCGACCAACACGAAAATATTCTGCGGCTGTACCACTCAGTTCGGCGGAGAGCCTAACACACACTGCTGCCCCATATGTATCGGTCTGCCCGGCACGCTCCCAAAGCTAAACGAGCAGGTCGTAAACTACGCAATCAGGGCGGGGCTTGCGACCAACTGCGAAATTCCGGAAATTTCAAAGATGGACAGAAAAAATTACTGCTACCCCGATCTTCCGAAGGCTTATCAAATATCGCAGTACGACAAGCCGCTGTGTCTGAACGGTTATGTTCAGCTCAGCAACGGCAGGAAGATACGCCTCACGAGGATACACATAGAGGAGGACGCGGGCAAGCTGATACACAATCACGGCGACACCTACGTCGATTACAACAGGGGCGGCGTGCCGCTTATCGAGATAGTGAGCGAGCCGGATATTCGCTCGGCTGAGGAAGCTAAGGAATACGTTGAAAAGCTCCAGCTTATAATGAAATATATAGGCGTATCCGACTGCCGTATGCAGGAAGGCTCGATGAGATGCGACGTGAATATTTCCGTAAGGCCGCAGGGCAGCGAGGAGCTTGGCACCCGCACGGAAATAAAGAATATGAATTCCATAACCTTTATGGCAAAGGCGATGGAGTATGAATTTTCCCGTCAGGTCGATATAATCGAAAACGGCGGCAAGGTCGAGCAGCAGACTCTTAGATACGACGAGGCGACCGACACGACCTCCTCAATGAGAGGCAAGGAGGACGCCAACGACTACCGCTACTTCCGCGACCCTGATCTTGTCACCATATGCGTGCCGAGAGAAAAGGTCGAGAGGATAAGAGCGGAGCTGCCGGAGCTGCCGGACCAAAAGCTCGAAAGATATATAAACGAGCTTGAAATACCGGAAAACGACGCAAAGCTCCTTGTCAAGTACAGAAAGGTCGCGGAATTCTTTGAAAAGGCGAGCGCCGGAACAAAGGCTCCGAGGACTGCCGCCAACTTTATCATAGGACAAATCTTCTCCATACTCGAAAACGACGGCGCAAAAGAGGAGTTTGACATAAAGGTGAGCGCAGAAAATCTCAACACGCTTATCAAGCTGATAGACGACGGCAAAATAAAGATGAACCTCGCCAAGAAAACTCTCTCGAAAATGCTTGAGACCGGCAAGGCCCCGAGCGAGCTTATAGACGAAAGCGATATGGGCGGGCTTGACGAGAGCGCCCTCGACGAGCTTTGCAGGCAAGCCGTAAGCTCCAATCCGAACGCCGTTTCCGATTACAAAAACGGAAAGACAAAGGCGATAAAGGCTTTGGTTGGCTTCGTTATGAAGAACAGCCGCGGCAAGGCCGACGCTTCGGCTGCCGAGCAAAAGCTCATTGATATGATCGGCCGAATGTAATTTTTTCCGACTCGATATATAAAACCGCGCCGCCAACCGGCATATCGGGCGACCTTATATGTAAATTTATATAATTTCCCGACTGCCGCCGCGCGGCGCAAAATATATTTCTATTTTAGCAGGAGGTATTATTATGATAATCTGTCCAAAATGCGGAACCGAATTAAGCGACGGCGCTGTTTTCTGCTCGAAATGCGGCTCAAGCGTCGCGCACCACACCCCTCCGACCGGCTCTCCCGCCGGTTCGCCCCAAGGCTCGACATCGGACAAGGTGAAATCCGGCGTAAACGATGCGGTCAATAAAACAAAGGATTTCTTCTTTAACACCAACGACGAGTCGTCTATGCAGGACGCGTCCGACGTTCAGGAAAACAAGGTTCTCGCTCTTGTCAGCTATCTGGGCTACTTCTTCTTTATCCCGATGATAGTTAAGCCTTATTCGCGCTACCTGAGATTCCACGGCAATCAGGGGCTCACGCTCTGTCTGTATCTGATAGCCGTGAATATAGTAACCGCGATAATCACCGGACTTATCGGGCTTGCCGCCTTTGCCGGAGTCGGCGCGGCGATTGCCGTTGCTGTTGTGAATTGGATAATCTACATCATCTTCTACGGCTCGTTTGTCGCTCTCGCCGCGATAGGCATTTACAACGCCGTGAAGGGATACGCGAAGGAGCTTCCGCTTATCGGCAGGATCAGGCTTCTCAGGGAATATTGATTACATATCTTTGGCGTTAATTTTTTAATTTTGTTTACGCTTAGGGCGCAGGAGCAAATCCTGCGCCCTTTGATTATTTTAAGCTTTTGCTCCCGCTTTAGGCAGCGAGCCGCCGAAGGCGGCTTAGGGGGCGGCGACACGGGCTGCCTGCGGCAGCCCGTTTATAACGCGGCGCGCAGAGGCTTATGCGCGGTCCCGGAGCAGCTGCCGCGCCGCGTTATGGCCCTCTCCCGCCCGCAGGGCGGGAGAGGGCGGTCGCCGCCCCGTAATGAGCGCCCGCTAATCACTTAAACGACGGCGGCTTGACCTCGGTCTTTTTGAACACGTTTCCTCCGCGCGACGGCTCGGACATACTGAAATACATTCTCGCCGCCTTAGTAGTGCCGAAATCGCGGTTCGAGCCGGTGTCCTGAACCTTGTTGAACGCCTCGCGGAACATCGCGTTGTGCGCCTCCTCTCTGTTCAGCAGGAAGTCTATCGTTTCCCTGACCTTCTTGTCGTCTATCTGTCTGTAAAGGTATTCATACACAACCTTCGCCCTCTGCTCCGACGCGATATTCGAGAGCAGGTCTGCGCACAAATCCCCCGTAACACTCACATAGTCCGCCGTCCACGAATAGCCCGACGCGTTTATCAGCCCGGGGTTAAGCCCCAAAAGGACGTGGGTCTGTATCTCCCCCGCGTCGATTTTCTCATAATCGACCTCGTGTCCGTTCAAAAGGTTTATCGTCTGAGCAACCATCTCCATATGCCCAAGCTCCTCTGCGGCGATGTCGAGAAATAAATCCTTTATCTGCTGATCCTTTATTCTGAAGCTCTGCGACATATACTGCATTGCGGCTTTAAGCTCGCCGTTCGCGCCGCCGAGCTGTTCCTGAAGCAGAGCGGCGTACTGCGGATTCGGTCTTTCCACCCCGACGGTGCGGAATAGCTGTTTTTCGTGTCTGAACATTTTATCCTCTCCCTGTATAATAAGATTTGTATTTATTATCAGAAGCAGGAGGCGCATTTATTCATAACAAAACCCCGAACGGCAAAGCGCCGCCCGGGGTTTTTAAGAGCTTTATCAATCAAATAAAACCTGAATATTATCAATACATTCCGCCCATATCCGGCGCTGCGGGAGCAGCCGGTGCAGGCTCCTTTATATCTGTTACAAGCGACTCCGTTGTTAGCACCATCGCCGCAACCGACGCCGCGTTCTGAAGAGCCGAGCGCGTAACCTTTGTCGGGTCAACTATTCCGGCGGAGATCATATCGGTGTAAACCTCGTCCTTCGCGTCGTAGCCGTAGCCTATCTTATCGGCGCTCTTTACGTTTTCCGCTATAACGCTGCCCTCGAGTCCCGCATTTGCCGCGATCTGGCGCAGCGGCTCCTCCAAAGCCTTGAGCACGATTTTAACGCCCGTCTTTTCGTCGCCCTCGACCTCGTTTACAAGAGCCTCAACAGCCGGTATCGCATTGATAAGAGCTATGCCGCCGCCGGCAACGATACCCTCTTCAACGGCAGCCTTTGTAGCCGCAAGAGCGTCCTCAATGCGCAGCTTCTTCTCCTTCATCTCGATCTCGGTCGCAGCGCCTACCTTGATAACGGCTACGCCGCCCGCCAGCTTTGCAAGCCTCTCCTGGAGCTTCTCTCTGTCAAAGTCGGAGGTTGTGTTCTCGATTTGAGTCCTTATCTGTGCGCATCTCGCCTTTATCTCGTCGCCGTTGCCCGCGCCGTCAACAATGATAGTGTTCTCCTTGTCTACCTTGATCTGTCTTGCGCGTCCGAGCTGGTCTATCGTGGTTTCCTTGAGCTCAAGACCCATATCGGAGGAAATCACCTGACCGCCTGTCAAAACGGCTATATCCTGTAGCATTTCCTTTCTTCTGTCGCCAAAGCCCGGAGCCTTTACGGCAACGCAGGTGAAGGTTCCTCTTATCTTGTTGAGGACAAGGGTGGTCAAGGCCTCGCCCTCGACGTCCTCGGCGATAAGAAGGAGCTTTTTGCCCGACTGCACTATCTGCTCGAGAAGCGGGAGGATCTCCTGTATATTTGAAATTTTCTTATCTGTGATAAGGATATACGGGTCGTCAAGCTCTGCAACCATTTTCTCGGTATCCGTCACCATATAAGGAGCGATATATCCTCTGTCGAACATCATACCCTCAACTACCTCGGAGTATGTTTCAGCCGTTTTTGACTCCTCAACGGTGATAACGCCGTCGCTGCTTACCTTTTCCATTGCCTCTGCAATGAGCTTTCCGATGTATTCGTCAGCCGAGGAAATTGTTGCAACTCTTGCAATATCCTCAGAACCGCTGATGCTCTTTGAGTTCTTGACGATAGTCTCCACAGCCTTGTCAACGGCCTTCTGAATACCCTTCTTGATTACCATCGGGTTCGCGCCCGCCGTTACATTCTTCATTCCCTCGCGAATGAGAGCCTGCGCGAGCAGAGTCGCGGTCGTTGTGCCGTCGCCGGCAACGTCGTTCGTCTTTATGGAAACCTCTTTTACAAGCTGTGCGCCCATATTCTCAAACGGGTCCTCAAGCTCGATCTCCTTGGCGATGGTAACGCCGTCGTTCGTGATGAGCGGAGCCCCGAATTTTTTATCGAGTACTACGTTTCTTCCCTTGGGTCCGAGTGTGATCTTTACCGTATCAGCAAGCTGGTCAACGCCGCTCATGAGAGCTTTTCTTGCCTCTTCGCCGTATGCTATCTGCTTTGCCATAATAATTTTCCTCCTTGAATTATCTCGTTTCTGATATTTTTATTCAACTACCGCGAGTATGTCCGCCTGACGAACTATCGTGTATTCCTCGCCGTCGAGCTTTACCTCGGTGCCGGAGTATTTGCTTGTGATTACCTTGTCGCCGACCTTGACGTACATTTCAACTTTCTTGCCGTCGACAACTCCGCCGGGGCCTACCGCAACGATAGACGCGAACTGCGGCTTTTCCTTTGCCGAGCCTGCAAGAACGATGCCGCTCTTTGTCGTTTCCTCAGCCTCCTCCATTTTCAAAACTACTCTGTCCAACAATGGTTTGATAGTCATATAAATTGCCTCCTTAGCAAATTTTTACGAAATTTTAGCACTCTCTATCTTCGAGTGCTAATTTTATTATATACCATCTTATGGAAAAATCAAGTCTTTTTTGTCCTTTTAGGCACGGTTTAATAATTTATTTACAAATATATCCGCTCGTGAACTAATCTCAAATGCGTTTTTTATTTTTTTCTCCTTTTACGGCAAGCAGACCGCGCGCACAGCGCAGTCCGCTCCGGTTTAATATCTCAAAAATCGCCGATTTTATCACGCTTTAAAATACATATATATCTGGCACTTCAGCTTGCCGTTATACACCTTTCTTCTCTTGTCCGCCGGTCTGCCGAAATATTTTTCAAATTCGTCGTCGGGGGAAATTATCACATAGCTTTTGCCCTTTCCCGCAGTGAACCTCTCCCCCATTATGCGGTAAAGCTCTCTCGCCCTTTCGTAGTCGAGCAGCCGTTCCCCGTAGGGCGGGTTGCATATGACCGTGCAGCGCTCATGCTCGTTTTTGTAGTCTTTTATATCGCGACATTCAAAATGCAGGCAGGACGACACTCCCGCCTTTTCCGCGTTTTCCCTCGCGAGCTTTATCGCGCTTTCGTCTATGTCATATCCGTATCCCACAAATCCGCAGTCGCTTATAACGCCCTCAAGCGCGAGCTTGCGCTCTCTGCGCCATATTTCCTTGTCTATTTGCTCCCACCGCTCGCAGGAAAATGTGCGCTTTATGCCCGGCGCTATGTTCTTCGCCTTTAAAGCCGCCTCAATAAGCAGCGTCCCCGAGCCGCACATCGGGTCAACCACCGTATGCTCGGACTTTATGACCGCCAAATCGGCAATAACGGCGGCAAGGGTTTCCTTTATCGGCGCGTCCATCGACAGCGCTCTGTACCCCCTCTTGTGCAGTCCCTGACCGCTCGTATCGACCATTATTGAAAATTTATCCTTTATCGCGACAAAGCTCACTCTGTAAAGCGCGCCCGTTTCCTCGCAGTAGGAGGTCTTATAGAAATTCATTAGCCGCTTTGATATTGACTTCTTTATGATTTTCTGGCACGCCGGAACGCTCGACAGCTTCGAGCTGAGGCTGCTGCCGTTTACGGGAAATTCGCCGTCCCTGCCGATTATCCTTTCCCACGGTATTTTGCCGATATTATCAAACAGCTGCTCAAAGCTCGCCGCCGTGAACACTCCCACGAGCAAAACTATTCTTTCACAATAGCGGCAACGCAAATTCGCGCGAACGAGCATCTCCGGCGAATAGTCGAATACCACCCGACCGTTTTCCGCCGTCACGTTTTCCGCTCCCATTCTTCTCAATTCGCCCGCCGTTATTCCCTCTGTTCCGAACACGCAAAGAGCCGCGAGCTTTATTCCGCTGAACATAAATACACAACCTTGATTTTGACAATTTCCGCGCATCATACTGCGCCGCCTAAATAATACCATTTTTAACGACGTTTGTCGAGAAAGACCGCCGATTTTTAATTTCAGCCTTTGAAATCGCCTTCTTACCAGTACCTCTGCACCGGATAATAGTCGGGCAAATCACCGACTATAAGCGTCTGCGCGACGGGTACGCTCGTCTTGACGACCACGTTCGGATACTCCTCGTCGGAGGTGAGGAATATCTCGGCGCACACGCATATTTCAAGCGTGCTCTGAGTTTGATTTATTCCCGCCGACTCCATCTTATTTTTCATTTCCGTTTCAACGCTGCTCGAAAAATTAAGCTGAACGACCAGCGACGGCCCCATTCCGTCGAAAAGCTCAAAGCCCGTCAAATCGCCGAGATAATAATTAAACTCTCTGTGCTGGAGCTTTTCAAGCTGATTCTGTGTTTCAAGCGATACGTCGGCCTTGAATTTATTGACGTTCACGGTGTTTATCGAAATGCTTCCGACGCTGTTGTCCGACGTATAGTTTATGTCGGCGAGATCCGCATATGTAAATTTCGACCTTTCAAGCGCGTTGTTTACCGCCGTATTTATCGCCTCGGTAGCGAGCGTTTGAGCCTTTATCTCGGTAAGATCCATTATCGAAGGCTCGATTTTAAACTCGATATACGCAAGCACAAAAAGCACGAGCATTATCGCTATCGTTATGATTCTTCCTGCCTTTATCCGCTTTTTAAAGCGTCGCTCGACGTTAAGCATTAAAGCACCCCTTAATTATCCTACGCCGATTTTCTCCGAACGTGCATGAGAAAAGACCGCCGAAACGGGCGGTCTTGAATATATAAATATCTCGTATCTCATTCAACTGTAAATTCGCTTTCAGCGCTCGCGGTAACGTCCACCACAGGATTGGAGCCGATTCCCGTATAAACCTCGGTAGCGGCAAAATTTATATCGCAGGATTTTGTATCGCTGTCCTTTACCTTGAATTTGCACTCTATTACCTGTCGCGGCGCGGCAAGATCAAAGCCGGTCATAGGGTTCATCGCGCTCGCGAGTATCTCGCCGGACAGGTTCGTATTGGTCATAAAGCTCGAATCGAACAGCTTTAACGAATCTTCGTCAAGCTCAAGGAGGTTCTCGTCATATGTAACCTGCAAAACGCAGCCCGCGACAGCCTCGTTGATTCCGCCGAGCGTACCCTTCAGCGTTACGGTATCGCCGACCTTATAGCTTTTGCCGTTTATCGTTATCGCACCGTTTGCGGCGTTGGAGCTTTCACCCGAGCCACCCGAGGACGCATTGCCGGAGCTTGTATTTCCGGAGCTTGTATTTCCAGAGCCTGTGTTGCCGGAGCTTGTGCCGCCGCTTGAGGTGTTGCCGGAGTTATTAGTATTGGCGTTGTTGTTCGGGGTACTGCTTACAGACGCCTCTCCGCCGGACGCGGGAATATCGTAGGAAAGAATATTGCCGTTTTGGTCGGTCGTCACACGCGAGGTAGAGCCGTCGGGTCCTACAAAGGTGGTAGTCACATTGCCGTTTGAGTCAACCTCTCTTGTTATCGTGTTGCCGTATGGATCTGTTGACTGAGTTATAATGTGGCCGTCCGAGTCCTTAATGTCGTTTACTATCTCCTCATAGCCGCTCGGCATTGTAAGCTCCTCAACTCCCGACGAGGAGTCAGAGCTTGAAGAGCCGCTCCCGCCGTCCTTCTGATCTCCGTTTTTAGGAATCAGCATTATGACCATAAATATGACCGCCGCAATAACAACCACCGCGGCAATTATGCCCGCTATCGCGCCCTTTGGGACTTTCTTGTTTTCCTCGCCGCCTGACGGCGCTCCGCTTATTTCGGGGGAATTATTATCCTCCTGAATTTCAAGATTTGTCTGTTCTGCCTGACAATACGGACACTCGGGGAGCGAGTCGTCGTATTCTTTTCCGCATTTTGGACAATAGCTCATAATATATTTGCTCCTTATTATTAATATTTTATCACAAAAATTATATCACATTTACCGCAGGCAGTAAATAAACGACGTCGAATTTTACACAATGTTCATATTGTGTAAAGAGTTTATATTACACGCCGTGCAAATATCCGCAGGCTCTCCGTTGGCTCCTCCGAAAAACATACCAAGCCGACTGAAATATACCTTTCATAGAATAGCTTGACTAATTTTAACTTTGCGAATAGAATGATTTTATAAGAAGATTTTGTATAATTCAGCCTGTCGATAAACCTATTTTGACAAAGCCTTATCCGGTCGGATTTAAGGTTAAATTTATAAACGGGAGCTTCATTCCTTTGTACTTGCCTAAGTAAAAGCCCCTTTCGACAGGCGGTATAATTTTCGGAGATCACAGCTATGAAAAAGATGACACTATTCAATCTTGCCTGGCCAATCTTTGTCGAAACGGCTCTGTTTATGGCGCTCGGCTTTGTAGACGTTTTTGTTATGAGCCAATACGACGATCTCGCCGCCTCGTCGGTGCAGACGGCGAATCAGGCAGTATCAATCTGCACTCTCGTATTTACGGTCCTCTCGGGCGCGAGCGCTGTTCTGATTTCGCAGAGCCTCGGAGCGAAAAAGCGGGAGGAGGCGTCAAAAATCGCCGCGCTCTCCATTCTCTTTAACCTTGTCCTCGGGGTATTGATAAGCGTCGTTTTAGCCGTGTTCAGCCGCCCCATACTCTCGTTTATCGGCGCAAGGGGGCAGGTGCTTGAATTTGCGAGCGATTATCTTACGATAGTCGGCGGCTTTCTCTTTACCCAAGGGCTTTTGGGCGCTTTGTCGGTAATAATAAGAAACCACGGCTACACAAAGCGCTCTATGTATGTGACCGTGACAATGAATATCATAAACACCGCCCTCGACGTTATATTTGTCCTCGGCCTGTTCGGAATGCCCTCCCTCGGCGTTAAGGGAGCCGCGATAGCGACCTCGATAAGCCGCATTGTCGGCATCATAGTTTTGCTGATAATAGTATTTACAACAATAGAAAAACCGTCTATATTTAAGCTCCTTGTAAAACCCTTTCCGTTTAAGGAGCTGTGGCTGTTGCTGAAGGTCGGTGTGCCGTCCGCGTTTGAGAGCTTTAACTACAATATTTCGCAGCTTGTCGTGACCTCTATCGTGCTGAACTGTCTGACGGAAACCGAGCTTATCACCAAGACCTATATCTCTAATATAACTACATTTTTCTACATATTCTCAATATCGATCGGTCAGGCGTCGCAGATACTCACTGGGCATTTCTGCGGGGCGAGAAAATACGACGAGGCGTACAGGAGCGGAATCAAGGCTTTCCGCTCCGCCCTTATAATTGCTATGTGCCTTGAGCTTATCGGCATCATCTTCAGATACCAGCTCGTCGGCATCTTCACCGACAATTCGGAGGTTATCGAGATGGGCGCGACGCTGATAATATTGAACATATTCGTCGAGATAGGCAGAACGATAAATCTCACTATAATAAACAGTCTGAGAGGAGCTGGGGACGTATTTTTCCCGACAGGCGCAGCGATTTTTTCAATGTGGCTTTTAAGCACGCTCGGCTCTTATCTGCTCGCGGTCGTATTCGGGCTTGGGCTGAACGGACTGTGGATAGCCTTTGCCGCAGACGAATGCTTCCGAGGCGCTCTTATGCTGTGGAGATGGAAAAAGGGCAAATGGAGAAGCAAAACGCTCGTTGCGAGCTGAGCGCGGGCATATATTTGTGGGTAAAATTAATTGAGGAGGAAAGCTCCCCCTCAATCGTCGTAATGTCCCCGGCAGGACAGGATCTCAAGTATTCCGTCTTTGATTCTGTACACAAATCTATTTGCGTCATCTATTCTTCTGCTCCAAAAGCCGCTCAGCTCGCCTTTCAGAAGCTCCGGCTTGCCTATGCCATTAAATTCGCTTCGCTCAATATCCTTCAGCAAAGCATTTATACGCTTTAACGTCTTTCGATCCTGAGTCTGCCAATACAGGTAATCCTCCCATGCCTCGTCAAACCATATCTTTTTCATTCATCGTCCACCTCGACAGGCTCGTGTTCTGTCCCCTTTCCGGCATTAAGCGCAGCTATTCCACGGCGCAAATGCGCCATATTGCTCTCCGAGTAAAATGGGTCCGACGTGACTTCAAACGGAAGACGGTGCTCGCGGCTCACCTTTTTGAGAAAGACCGTAATTGCCGCCGAAAGGGTAAGTCCCATATCGTCAAGCTCGCGCTCCGCGCTGCGCTTTAAATCCTCGTCTATGCGAAAGCTCACCTGTGTTGTCTGTGCCATAAAATCATCTCCTTTCTGTTATTATTATAGAGAGATTTAGGTAATTTGTCAAGCAAATAACCGACGCTGTGATTAAATCGTCATACTTTTTTCAAGACATTATATATCGCTTATAATCCTGCTATTAACCGTTATTTTTTCCCCACGCCCTGCCGCTTATCCTTCCGGTTATATTGAGCGCCGCCCGCCGCGTGAGCAGGCGCGGCATAAACGCCTGGAGCTTCGTTATTATCCCGTCCTTGCACACGGTTTTTCTCCCCTTTTCAAGCGTCTTGAACGCCGAGCCGACTACATTCGCCGGAGTCCTCATATTGTCCGTAACGTTTCCGCATTTGTCGAAAAAATGCGTTTGCGTCGGGGCGGGACAGACCGCTAAAACGCGTATCCCCTTATCTCTGTATTCATAGCTTATGCTCTCCGAGAACGAAAGCACATACGCCTTTGTCGCGGCATAAACCGCGGAATAAGGAAACGGTGTGAACGATACGCAGGAGCCGAGGTTGATTACCGTCCCTTTTCCGCGCTCGCTCATTCCCTTTATAAACAGGTACGTCAGCTCTGTCATTGCGGCGACGTTTAAAAGTATCTCCTCGTGCTGGATTTTATAATCCGCCGTGTGCAGTAAGCCTGTTGTTGCAAAGCCCGCGTTGTTGACGAGCGTATCAACCGTAAGTCCGCGCCTGTTCACCTCGTCATATACCGCCTTTGCGATATTTTCAAGCGACAAGTCAAAAATCATATACTCGACCTTGATTTTATATTTTTCGGCATAATCACGCGCCATCGCCTTGAGCTTGTCGCCGGAGCGCGCGACTATTATTAAATTATGTCCTCTCTCCGCATACGCCTTTGCAAAGGCGTTACCTATTCCGGACGACGCGCCCGTTATAAGCGTGTAATTTTCCATTTAGGACACACCCTCTCTGTAAAATTTATTTGCGCCCGCCTCGCCTTTTATTTTAACCTTATTATGGGCAAATTTTCCTGATGTAATCTCAATTAAAGCGCCTTCCCGCTTAAATCAGCGCAATGTCCCCCATATAACAGCAAAAGCTCCCGGTTGCGCCGAGAGCTTTTTGTAATCATTATAAGACTATTTCCCATCATTAGCCGTTAAAACAATTACACCGTAAGGTCTTTAAGTAAATCCTCTCCGAGTACCTTTTGGATACCGATATTAATTGAGCGATACTCTTCTACGATTGATTTCAGATAGTCCTTACCCGACTCTTCCAGATGGTAATACTTCCGCAACCTTTTTCCAACGATTTCCTGTCTGTCGGAAACTACGCCCTTTTCTATCAGACGATACAAGGTTGGATAAAGAGAGCCCTCGGGCATCACGAAATAACCCTCGCTGCGCAAACGCAGCTCCTGAGCCAACTGGTAGCCGTACATATCCTCCTTCTCCAGAAGAAAGAGAATAAGCATTTCAGATGTACCTTTTTTCAGGTTCTCAGAAATTCCCATCGTTATCCTCCTTAATCAAGAAAACTAAGAAAGATTACCCACTTCATCTTTCTCACATTAATTTTACACCATTTTTCTTAAAATTACAATAATCAAATAAAATTTTTTCTTTAAATGCAAGTTTTTGGATATATTTAACATAAAAACAACAATGACTTGCATTAACAAGCAATTTTACAGATAATTACATTGTAATTAAAAGTAATAAAACAGCTGTATAATCAATGTGAATAATTACTTAGAAATTCAGTTTATTGGCTCTGCGATGTATAAAAAATCTGTACCCGATTATCACTGCCGCTCCGAAAATTATGCCCAAAATTATCCCCACGAGCACGTCCGTCGGATAATGAACGTAAAGATAAAGTCGGGAAAATGCTGTCAGGCAGGCAAATATCACGCACGATATTCCAATCAGCTTTTTGTCAAAATAAAAAATAACCGTCGCTGCCGCAAATGATACCGCGCTGTGGCTCGACGGAAATGAAAAGCCGCTTGGTGGGCTTATTATCAGATTTATATTCGGATTTTCCAAAAACGGTCTTGGACGGCAAACGATGTTTTTCAGCAAAAGCTCGCTGCTTACAAACGTCATGACAACGGCTATAAGCACGCAGACGCCGGCCCTGCGGTATTTTCTCGTTATCAGCATAACGCCGCCTATTCCGAGCCAAAGCTCGCCATGCTCCACTATCGTTGTAAAAAACACGAACACCGCGTCAAGCACCGGATTTGACAGGCTGCTGTGAATAAAATCAAGTATTCCTATTTCCATAAGGTTCCCCCTGTCGGATAATATTTATTATGCGATAATACGATTACAAAAAATCACACAAAGTGCAGGCTGTAATATATTCGCTTTGTTATCTCGTCCGCGTTATCTATTTTTCTCGAAAACGTGAGCTTTAATGTGAATATCTCCGCTCCGTCCTTGATGAGCGCCGTTATTCTGTATATACGTTTCGTCGTATCGTTATCGTCCGTCGCAAGAAAAATTCTCATGCCGTAAAGCTCGATAACGCTTAACTCGGATTCCGTTATTTCAGCCGCCGCTTTTTGCCTAAGCTCCAGCTCGTTTTCGGTCATCGGCTTTACCAGCTTGACTCTCGCCGCTTCAAGCAACAGCGGAGATGAATAAATATCGTCGGCGCAGTCGCGCGAATACGCCGTTATCTCCCGGCTTTGGAAATCGTCCTTCCACTCAAACGCCGTCGGTACGGTTATAACGTAGTCCGGCTTATGTATCTGTATGCCCGCGCCGAAGTTCAAATAGCCGCTGCTCTGGGTGAGCTTGATTCCCATTTTCTCCGCCTGTTTTTTCATTTCATCGGACAGGTTATTCGCCGCGTCCCTGATTTCGGGCGCGACATAGCTTCCGGACGCATAGCCTCCGCCGTAGCGTTCGCTGTATCCGCCCGTTGAGCTTTTCGGGCTTTCCGGCTTTTTTGCCTCCTCGTATTGAGTTTTTTCGGTATTTTCCTTAGTCATTTGCTCACCCCGTTACTATATGGTTATATTATACAATAACGGTGTGACGTTTGCAACAAAAAGCCGATGATTACAGGGGTTTGTTTATAAATATTTTTTGACTTTCGCTCTTATCGCTGCCGCTCTCCCGTTTTTTCTCTGTGCTTTTGTAGGAGGCGGCGGGCGGCGACCCGCGCGGCTGCGCCGCGCGGAAAAACGCGGCGGCGCAGGGGCTTTTATCGGGGCAGGTTCGGTGGGAGCCGCCGCGTTTTTCGGCAAATTTCCGCCGGGAGGCGGAAATTTGCGGTCGCCGCCCGAATTCCCGTCGCCCGCTCCACTTAGCCGAGAAAACAAGCGGCAGCCCATAACAGCAAGCCGAGTCAGCGCAAACTGCCTTTTCCGTAAGCCCTCCTTCTTTTAAAGAGCTTTACAAGCTCATACCACAAAACCGCGGCAAGCGCAATCAAAACAGAGAGCAAAAGCGAGCATATATCCAGCGGAGCGAGCTTCAAAAGCCGGTCGAGAGGCGTATAAAGCGCCGCAGCGACAAGCAGAACCGTTCCTGCGGCAGTCGCCCACATAACCTTATCCGTTATGAGATGCGTCAGCGAATGAGCGGCGCTGTCAAGCTCGCTGCTGTTGACGAACACGAGCAAAAGATTCGATATAATTATTACGGTCAGAGCTATGGAGCGGGCATATTCCGCGCCGCCCGAATTTAAAGCCGTAATATACGATAGGAACGACGCAAGGAAAATCACAAGCCCCTGCGCCACGCTTTTTATAACGCCCATCAGCCCGATTATCCCCTCTCTGCCGCTTCTCGGCGGCCGCCGCATAATATCGTCCTCGGCGGGCTGGCGCTCAAGGACTATCGAGCAGGTCGGGTCTATCAAAAGCTCGAGCAAAACGACGTGAAGCGGCAGCAGCATGAGCATATCTCCCGACAGCCCCATAAGCGGAGCGAGCAGAGAAGCGAGGGCGATAGGAACGTGGATAGTGAAGATATACCCCACCGCCTTGCGTATATTGTCGAATATCCTGCGCCCGTCCTTGACCGTGTCAACTATGGTGGAGAAATTATCGTCGAGCAAAATGAGGTCCGCCGCCTCTCGCGACACCTCGCTGCCCCTTTTTCCCATCGCTATACCTATATCGGCGTACTTCAGCGCGGGAGCGTCGTTCACGCCGTCGCCGGTCATTGCGACGACCTCTCCGTTTTGCCGCAGAGCCTTGACTATTCGCATTTTATGCTCCGGTATCACGCGGGCGAATATATTTGCCGTTTTCACCGCCAGGCACAGCTCCTCGTCGCTGAGCTTGTCGAGCATATCTCCCGTTATAACGCTGCCGCATTCGGATATTCCCACCTCGCGGGCAATACTGCCCGCCGTCGCGCCGTGGTCGCCCGTTATCATAACCACTCTTATTCCGGCTCTGCGGCATATCTCAATATCCTTGCGCACATTTTCCCTCGGCGGGTCGTACAGTCCGACAAAGCCCATAAGCTCTAGCTTACAGCCCTCAAGAGCGTCCGGAACATAATCCGTTAAGCCGAGCTTGGCTCCCGCAACGGCTATGACCCTCAGTCCGCTTTCCGACAGGCTCTCCGCAATATCGCCCAAGCGCTTTTTTTCGGCATCACTCAAAGAGCATATCGAAAGTATTTTTTCGGGCGAGCCCTTTGCCGCTATCAGTATGCCGTCAGACTTTTTTCTGACGTGACCCATCATTTTGAGCCGCTCTGTAAAGCTGTACTCCTTTATCAAGTCGCCGGAGAAAAGCTCCTCACGAGCAATACCTTCTTCCTCGCATTTGTTGAGCATCGCCCTCTCCATCGGGTCGTAGGCGTTTGTTTCGCACGCCGTTCCCATCACTCTCAGCAGCTCTTTTTCGTCACATTCATAGGGAAGCAGCTCCTTGACCGTCATCTCGTTCATAGTGACCGTTCCCGTCTTATCTACGCACAGAACAGAAACGGCTCCGAGTGTTTCAACGGACGGCATTCTGCGCACAAGAGATTTTTTTCCGGCGAGCCGCCAAGCTCCCATAGAGAGAAAAACCGTAAGCACTACGGGAAATTCCTCCGGTATCATAGCCATTGCAAGCGTTATGCCGGACAGCACGCTTCTGATAAGCCTGTCGGCAAGCGATGGCGCCGCAATATTAAAAAAGGTAATAATCACCACAAGGAGGAAAAGTATCCCCGCAATAAAGGCGCATATCTTCACGAGTCGGTTCGTCTGCTTTTGCAGTGGAGTTGGCATATCCGGCGCTTCCGCAACGTCGCGGCTTATTTTGCCGTATTCCGTGTATTCGCCTGTGCGAGTGACGCGCACCGCCGCGCTGCCGCGTGTGCACAGCGTTCCGGCGTAGCAACAGTCTGTTCTCCAGTGGTCGAACTGAGGCTCTTCACCCTCGCACGGGCTCTTGCGCACCTCCTCGGACTCGCCTGTAAGCGTCGATTCGTCCACGCTCAAATCACTGCATTTGATTATTTCGCCGTCCGCAGGTATCTTCTCTCCCTCGCAAACGAGCATTATATCGCCGGGCACTATCTCCGCACTCGGTATATTCATCTCCCGACCGTCGCGTATCACGGTCGCGTGCGGCGCGGAGAGATTTTTCAGCGCGCTGAGCGTTTTGTCGGTCTTGTATTCCTGAATCGCGTCTATCGCTATTATGGCGACCACGAATATCAGCATTATCGCGCCGTCGCGCGGCTCTCCGAGTATAAAATATATGACCGCCGCCGCTATCAGCAGTAAAAACATAGGCTCGCACACGGTTTTTATGAGCTTTAGGGCAAAGCTCTGTCTGTGCTGTCGAACAGGCTCGTTCCTGCCGAATTTTTGCAGTCTTTCTCTCGCCTGTTCGCTCGTCAAGCCAATCAATTTTTCCTGTTCGCCCATCGTCATATTCCTCCCGAATATTAGTGCAAGCGACTCTCTGCCTGCCTTATAAAGAAAAAACATCTGCGGGAGTGCCACTGTCCCGCAGATGTGAGCTTTTATCTGCTGCCTTTCGGCCCGGCATATGATATACTATCAACGCCTGCTCAGTTTGTACTGTATTTCATTTCGCAAAATGTATTCAGCGCAAAGAGTTTATTGCAGTATATCATATTCCGGTGTTCAAGTCAATGTGAAAAGCATTTTGACTGCCGCTTATTATAGATAGCTTTTTGACAGACCTTTGACTTCATCAGGGCGCGAACACGCTCTCTATTCTGCGGCTGCATACCGTAGGAGAATACAAAAACGAATCCATATGCTCTCCCTCAAAAAAGTATTTCGGTTTTTCCGGCTTTATTCTGTAATCGAACGAGTCGATTATTATGAGCTTTATCTTCATTCTTTCGGGAATTATATTCTTTATGTAGACGCTCGCCTGCTGGCCCGCCTTTATTCCGTCCTTCAGCTCGGCAAGCCCCGCAAGGTTCGGAGTCAGCTCTACAAACGCGCCGTAGTCCTCTATCGAGCGGATTATTCCCGCGACGGTTTCCCCCGGCTTATACGCCCTCACGTTTTCCTCCCATGTTCCCAAAAGCTCTTTATGCGACAGGCTGATTCTGCCGTTTTCTATATTTTTCACGACCGCTCTTATGTCCATACCCACGCTGAATCGCTCCGATGGGTGGTCAATCCGCGACACGGATATGCTGTCTATCGGCATAAGCGCTATCACGCCGCAGCCTATATCGACAAAAGCCCCAAAGCTCTCAAGGTGGGTGACCTTACCGCTCGTTATATCGCCGTTTTTGAGCCTGCTTATCTTAGACTGCACGCATCTCTCCTGAGCCTTTCGTCTGGAGAGTATGGCGCACGGGTTTCCCTGCTCGTCGGTTTCGAGCCTCTCCACCATAAAGCACACCGGTCTGTTTACTCGCGATATGACCGCTATATCCTTGACTACTCCCTCTTTTATTCCTATCGCGCCCTCGTCCCTCGGTATTATCCCCTTCATACACCCGAGATCTACTATGAGATTATGCTGTGAATCACAGATTATGGCTCTCGCCTCAAGAATCTTTTCCTCCGCGCACGCTTCGCTGAGGCTCAGCTTTGACCTGAGTCCCGATATATTGCCCACGGTTTCGATCAATCTGCCCTCAGGATAAAATTCTGTCATTTTTCTTCCTCCCGTTAGTACGTTATCTATGCAATTATATTAATGCGGCAGACGAAATATAACCGAAAAAAATAAGCCGCGCACCGGCTGCGAGCTGTTGAAAAATGTTTTTTATTTTGCGTTTCTTGGAACGCGGGAGAGTTTCGCGGTCTGCGGTCTGAGATTCTCTCTCCAAGCCGCCGCCCTGAAAAGGACAGTCAAAAGCACGGGGCATAGACATAGAATTGATATTAAGTTTATGAACAAACTTTGCTTGCTCTTTTGCTCCGAATGATATACAATAGTTAAGTAAATATCCCGAGAGGATAAACGTGAAGTCAATTATTGAAAGGATTGTTAATATGAAAAATTACAGATTAAAGGCAATTGCCGCTGCCTGTTTAGCGGCTGTTATGATCGTTGGCGCCTCCGGCTGCTCGTCCGATTCCTCATCTTCCGGCTCCTCGTCCTCGGGCTCATCGTCGGGAGACTCGTCGTCTCAGGCGGCGACCGAGGAACCGACCGACGCGGAGCTTGTAGCCTGGGAGGATTTCGACGTCAAGAGAAATATTTACGACGACAAGGAGCATGAGGCGGGCTATCAGCTCGAAAAGCCGAGCGCGGGCGAAGAGGTTGCGATTATGCACACATCTATGGGCGACATAAGCCTTCGTCTTTTCCCCGATGCCGCCCCGAAAACAGTTGAAAATTTTGTAACGCACGCCAAGGACGGTTATTATAACGGTCTGACGTTCCACAGGGTTATAGAGGACTTTATGATACAGGGCGGCGACCCGAAGGGCAACGGAACCGGCGGCGAAAGCATTTACGGCGATTCCTTTGAGGACGAATTCAGCAATAAGCTGTTCAACCTCAGAGGCAGCGTTGCAATGGCGAACAGCGGCGCAGACACAAACGGCAGTCAGTTCTTTATTAATCAGGCGGGACCAGACACGTTTTCCGGCTGGGAAAACCTTGAGGCTCAATGGGCGCAGCTTCATCAGGATATATCAAACTACATCGCGCAGGGTCAGTGGGACTATGTAAATCAGGCGCTTCAACAGCAGTACAACATCGCCCTTGACACGGACGTAGTTCCCGACGACGTTAAAAAGCTCTATGAGGAAAACGGCGGCAACCCGTCGCTCGACGGCGCGTTTAACGTTATAGACCGCGGTCACACGGTTTTCGCTCAGGTTTACGACGGAATGGACGTTGTTGACAAAATAGCCGCAGTTGAAACAGACGCAAACGACAAGCCGACCACGGACGTTACCATAGAAAGCATTGAAATAACGACTTACAGCGAATAAGCGAATAAATAAAAAAATAATGCAAAGCCTATTTTCATAAGGCTTTGCAAGGCTCGTCAAAATTACTTTATATATTCCATTTCACATATTATTTTTAAGGAAGTGATATTATGCCGGTTTTACACCCAACCACCGAGGAATTTGAGTCCGTTATAGGCAGCGGCGCGGCGCTCGTTGATTTTTACGCCGACTGGTGCGGCCCGTGCAAAATGCTCGCGCCCGTTATTGATAAGCTCTCCGAGGAGTACGACGGCAGGCTAAAGGTCGTAAAGGTGAACGTTGACGAGGAGCGCGAGCTTGCTTCGCGCTTTGAGGTCGCGAGCATTCCCTCCGTTGTAATACTCAAGGACGGCGAGCAAAAGGCATTTGAGGTTGGTTTTCAGCCGATAAGCGTATACAGAGAAATCATCGACGGCCTTATTTGACGGCAGATACGGCAGATATTATTAATCAAGCCCGACGGGGACAATGTCCTCGGCGGGCTTTAGTTTGTTGAATCAGTTTTATTTTGCGCTTATGCAGTTGAGCGCACGGTCGGCTCTTCAAGCCGAAGCGAGCCTTTGCTGACGAAAAATTCGTCGAATAGTCAGGCAAGGCGCAATATGATTATGACAAGTCCTCCCATTCGCGGCGCATATACAGGACGCGAAAAATATGTATTATTCCTTTGGCGTCGCGCATGAAATATACATTTACATTCCCGTTGAAGCTTAGACTCTTTATGCCTAAAGCCCCAAAGGGCTCGGCGCAGTACGGCAGCTCATCAAAATTAAACGCCAGCCTGCCGAGTATGCTGTAAAGAGATAAGAACAGCATCCGTGCGCCGAAAGAATCCCGCATATAGCCCGACAGATACGCCAAAATGCTATCAATATCCCTTTGGGCTGTCCGCTCTATCATCACATTATAATCCGCCAAAACCGAACTTCCTCCCAAAGTCAAAAAACACGTCGTCTATTGTCCGGCTGCCGGAGTCGTCGCCTATATCTTTAAGCCCTTCAAGCAGCAGCCTTTGAAATTCAAATTTGGCGCACATTCTTTCGTAGTACGAATTGGACAGCACCACCAGATCGCCCGTACCGTTTTTCGTGATAAAGACGGGCTCGTCGTTGTTATTGCAAAAGTCGGATATTTCCGTGTAATGATTTCTTATATCCGCACTCGGTCTTATCGTTGCCAAGATTTACACCCCTTAATTTTTCGGCGGTCTTCGGCGTATAACGCTTTTTTTATTTCAAATCGCCGTATTCATGCCTTGCGCACATTCCGCCGAGCAAATAGGCTATAATCTCTGCCGAGCGGGTATATCTAAAATATTCGGAGGATTCCGAGGGAAACGAGTTTAATCGTTTCCCCCGAAGGCTTAGGAATATTAGGAAAATGCTTAATAAAATTCATATCCGCCCCTAAAGGGAGGATTTGCGGGAGAGCGAATGCCTTACTCTCCCGCTCTGTACTTAAGAATATTAGGAAAATGCTTAATAAAATTCGCATCCGCCCTTGAAGAGAGGATGCGGGAGAGCGAATGCCTTCGCTCCCCGCTTTATGCTTAGGAATATTAGGTAAAGGCTTATTTAATATTTTCGATATTCTGAGTATCTTTATATGTTATTTTTCTCTTCCTTTTAGAATAAATGTAATAGGTAACAGCCGCGCCGATTGCGAGAACAGCTCCCAAAATGATAATTCCCGTTATTCCGCTGCCGCCCGCAAGAGGCAGTGAGGGCTGCACTATTTTTGTATCCGTAACCTTGATATTTATCTTACAGTAGTTCCTACGCTGCCGTCCGATGATATAACGGAGTCGCGGTCGACCGTTATATCGGCATTTTCTTCGGTGCTGTCATATTTGTAAGGAAGGCTGAATTCAATCGGCTCAGACAGAGTATATCCGGTCGGAGGCTCAACCTCGGTCAATCTAAATTCGCCGTGCAGGAGGTCGCCAAACGAAATAGCTCCGTCCTCGTCCGTATCAAAGATATATTTAAATTGACTTGAGTACTCATTGTCAAGCTGCTCCTTAGTGTACCTCTCAGTCCCGCGTGTTTCGTGCGCCGTGTCTGACGCGTTGTAATACACCGGGTACCACTGCGTGCCGGATTCATCCGTGTATTTGTATTCAAGCATGAATTTTACACCCTCGAGCGGCTCACCCGCCTCATTCACCTTTTTAACATTTACGGCATATTCCGGAGCCGTTTCATTACCGATAGTGAAGCCCGCGTTCAAATATTGCTTTTTGAAATAACGATAATTATTTGTTGCATTAATCTTATCCTGAACGGTATCGGTGAATATCTGGAAATTGCTCGGTATCTTTACTGCGCCATTCTCAATAAAGACGCTGTCGTCCTCTTGTTTCGCAAGACCGCGTGTGCCTATCTCATCTTTGCCTTCGTGCAGCGTCTGGAGCAGGGTTTCGGATATTTTGAGCTTATCAAAATCAACCGTATCGGTCGGAGTTCCGTCACTCTTATTCACCGAAATTTCGCCGCCTGTTGGGGCGAGAAATACGATTCGGCAGTTTTCAAGATAAGGAATATTTTTAAAGATATAAAATCCATTTTTATCGGTGCGTACGTGACCAATGTCGGAATCTGTATATTCGCCATCTCCATCAGAGTCCGTATATATTGCGACCTCGACATTTCCAAGGCGCTCCTCAAAGCTGTCAAGCACGCCGTCGACGCTTTTATCATGCCAGGCGTAGCCGGAAATATCGCGGCCTACGACCGCCGTCAGAACCGAGTTGCTGTAATCGGCCTTATGCGTTGTTGTTCCCGTGCCGGTTGAATCTACGCCGTCCACGGAGTAGAACGAATTGTTTACAAACTCATCGGAAATATTTACAAAATCGCCGGAGCTGTCGGTTTCTTTAAGATCGCACTCGAGCGTAAACTCTATGGAAAGCGTCTCGCCGACCGGCAGACCATTGGCGGTAAGAGCAATGGCTCTTACGTTATCCGCGCCGATAGTATAAGTCATTTTGTTGTTGTAGGTTTCAGCGGTTTTGGAAACAGGTTTCCAATCTACCCCCGTATCGGTAATCTTTCCTTCACTATTGCGGTTCAGCTTATCCGCCGCCGCAGGGTCGGGAGTTGTACCATCGCCCTCCGTCAGGTAATCTCGGACTCCAACATCTGTGGTGTAATAAAGTCCGTATATCTGCGCGCCGCCCGGGTGGATGAGGGTTATGGATTCAAGCTCGAAGCTGTCGCTTATTCCTTTTTTCGTTCTCGGATTGCCCGTGTTCAATTCATCGGCAAGACCGTCATCCTCGCGCTTGAGGCGTGTATCTTCGTTAAACGGGAGAACGTCAAAGAGAGTGAGGTTTACGCTGTCGGTACTTCTGTCGTTTACATAGCTGAGCGTGTATTTTATCTCCGTGTCTGATGTAGTCATATACTCCGGCTCCACGCTTTTTTGCAGTCCCGATGTAAGCGACCTTATAACGACCTCCTTTTCGTCCGTCAAATAACGTCCGTCCTTGAGCATCCACAGGAATCTTACGGCATACACTCCCACGTCGTCGCTTGTGAACTTGCTCTGACCCGACCATTTTTTGTAGTTTTGGGCATATTCGTCGGTTGCCTCCGGGTCGTTGTTCATGCCGATTTTTTTATAAACGACTTGATTGCTTGTCGAGTCTCTGTCCGCTTTAAATATCTTAACTATCGTTTTTGCCACGCCGGTATCGGTATCCCTACTATATGTATTTCCTATAAGGCTTTGGTCGACAAGCGAGTCGGGCTTTAATCCGGGGTCATCTTCATCGGTATAGGATGCCGCCTGATTATACACCGAGCTCATGGCAAAGTACTGTCCGGCTGTTCTTTGTGCAAAGTCCAGATCGTCCCTGATTTCGTCAGTGTCATAGGTCTGATACTTATAGTCTGGATTTCTCTCGTATCCATCGTCATCTAAGTTTTTATAGTTCTTGTAAATTCCGAGGCCTATAACGTCGGTCACAAGGTATCCCGCTGTCTGAGCAAAATTGTAGTAGGGGAAATAGATATTTGATACATCGGAAGACAATGTACTGGTAACAGCAACGCTATCGCCGCTGTCGCCGCGTATTCTGACCGCGTTTTCCGCGCGCTGTTCCGCCTCTGCCGCGGAGGTATCGTCCGACTCAATAACATTTACCGTCGCGTCCACGCCCGCCTCGATATAGGCTGAGGGAATGAGCCTTATATGCCTTGAGCCGACTATGCTCTCGCCGGTCGTTTCCGGAGCGTCCGCCGGGAAGGGATACGCCGTATCGCCGGGCTTGTAGAGCTTATCATCTGTCGGGATATCCTTAATAGAGGAATCCTTTTTAAGCTCCTCTGTCAAGTCGTCAAGGGCTTTTTTCGCCGCGTCGTATCTGGTCAAGAGGTCGTCATCGGGGCCATCGCCGAAGTACGTCTTCATGGACTCATAGGTATCGTAATCGACGCTGTCCTTCGGCTGAGTGGAGAGATACTTGACATAGGCGTAGATATTGTCGTCGTTTATATTCTGACCTTTGTAAGCCTCAACATCATCGGGAACGACAAAGCCTGACAGCGCGTTTACATACTCCCTCCTGAGCTGGACGTAGCTCTCATACTTATCCTTATAGTCGGTATATTTTATTTGCTGCCCCTTCCAATCCAGCAGCTTCTCAAAATAACCATAGCCAAACGCGTTTACCGTCACCCACTGCTTTCCGGGGGCGAAATCATCCACGCTGTACTTTGCAACATAATCATCCTTTGCGAGAGAATCCGCAGGTTCTGTCGTTTCCTCGGTTTTCTCGGCGAGCTGAGCCTTTACCAGCAGTGAAACGACCTCGGGATCATATGTTGTGGTAGTTGTCTTTTTGTCAACCTCATGGTCGAGCTCAAATTCTACGTTTTTGTCAAATTCGTATTCTTCATTAAGCTCATCGTTTACATGCCAGGTCAAGCCGCGCTGTTTTCTCGCTTCGCCGGAGGTAAAGGTGAAGTCGCTCGTTATGTCGCGCACCGTATCATAAACGCCCTTTCCGGCAACCTTTGCCGAGGCGTATGTCAGGTCTGAGTCGCCGTAAATTACCCATTCAAACCTTGTAGCGTCCTGCTCCACCACATCAGCGCCTCTGAGGTTCGGTATGAAGCTCATAAAACCGTCTGTCAGGTTCAGGTAAACCGTTACGCTGCTGCCGCTTGTGGCGCCGGTCTTCTTAATATTCAAGGTCATATT
The DNA here is from genome assembly GCA_947588875.1 of uncultured Clostridia bacterium. GTDB lineage: Bacteria > Bacillota > Clostridia > Oscillospirales > Acutalibacteraceae > UBA7067. The sequence continues at coordinate 1,607 of CANPZK010000001.1, read as the reverse complement.
CGCACCGTTCAGTCCGCCGTCGCCGTAGCTGATGCCGGTGTCCCAGTCTCCGTTAGCGGCAACCTTAAAGGCGAACACCTTTTCTGTTCCGACGCTCATCTCATTGAGGGAGTTTTTAAACGGCTCCTTCGTTTTCCAGAAAAATATCTCGTCTGTCGCTTGGTTTCTCTCGTCGTCCGCTAATATCGTATCCTTAACCGTGGTGGAGGCCCCTTTTAGGCTCTCCATCTTGCCCTCCGCCGCGGCTAAATCCTCGGTGCCCTCATCGGAGCCCCAGTTATAGCCCGTGAAGTCGGTATCGCCGAGCACGGACCAGAAGTCTATTTTAACTTCGTCTAAGACGGTCGCCGTTCTCGTCTCGCCGTTGAGGTGCTCATAGGATTCATCGGTTTCTTCTTTGCTTATATCTTTGCCGTCGCTGTCAAGAGCGCAATATGTGGTTTCGCCGGTCAAATCGTCATATTCAACGCGGATATTGACATATGATTTGCCGTTTACTCTGAACGCTATGTTGTTGCCGGAATCTATACCCTTTTCTATTACCTTAAAGGCGTAGTTATAGCCCGGCTGCACGTTTTCAATAACGTAATAATAGCGGCTTATAGTCTGGTCGTATTTCATAACGGGCTGGTCCTTGTTCCACTCAAGGTTCATGAGGTTTTCGGTACCCGTTACAACATATTCCTTTCTGGAGATTGCGTCATCGGGGACCGTGACAACCGTGATTATGCCCGCCGCCTCGTCGAATTTTATGCTGACCTTTGCCTCCTTAGAGAGGGTGAACTCGTAGTTTTTATTCGGGTCCCTGTTGTCGCCGAAGGAGATAGAATCCCAGGTGCCGCCCGAGGCTATCTTAAATGAATACGAGCCCGGCTCCAATTTTTCAAACGTCTTTATAAAATATTTATTCGTTTCGCTTTGTGTCATAGACGTATCATTGACCATTTCGATACTATTCAATTCTTCTTCGTTAAGATAATTATTGGTATTATGCTCATACAGGTAATCGAAGCCGGTCAGATTATAAGAGCCTGCGACATAGTAATTTTCAGAAACCGCGTGCTGCGTAATGTTATCTTTCGCCGGGTAAAAATCGGTTGTAACATAGGCCTCCTGCGTTTCCGGGTTATAGTGGAAGATAACCTTTTGACTGCTTATATGCTCAGATTCAGTCGGAGGTGTCGGAAGATAGAAATACTTGTTTAATCCGGCGTCCACCGCGTCGATTATAACCTTATAGCCGAATGATTTGTTAAAGTTATCATTAGTTACGGTAAAGGTCTTTTCAAACCAACCGTTCTCATTGGGATCAGGCTCCATTTTCCCGCTGCCGCCGCTTCTTTCTCCTTGCCGTCCTCAAGCCAGTTATAGCCCGTTATAGCCTTTGGCGCAATGACGGAGATACCCTTGAAGTCTATCTTCTTCTCCTCGGTAACGACGTCCGTCAGCGCCTCCGGCGGGTCCGCCGTGACCTTGGTCAGGTGCTTGTCGTCGTCCGTAAAGGTGAAGGTGACTGCGGCACTCTTTGTCAGAGTAAAGCTCATATCTGTGCCGTTTACCGCGCCGCCTACGCCGTAATTGTCAGCGCCCCAGTGGTCATCCGCGAC